>NZ_JBHYVB010000159.1:0-27401 GCF_042750115.1 Streptomyces sp. NPDC059455 | reverse complement strand
CGCCCTGGCCCAGCACCGCCACGCCCACGGTCTGCCCGCCGTGTCCCTGGCCTGGGGCCTGTGGGCACAGGCCAGCGGAATCACCCAGAACCTCAGCCAGACCGACATCGCCCGCATGGCCCGCGGCGGTACCACCGGACTCACCACCGAAGAAGGTCTCGCCCTCTTCGACACCGCTCAGGGTGTGGGACGTCCGCATGTGATGCCGGTGCGCATGGATCTGACGTCCCACCAGGCCCATCCGGAAGTGCCGGTCCCGCCAATGCTGCGGAACTTGATACGTACGCCTCTCCGCAAGGCCGCGACCGGGCAGAGCGGCGCGAAGCAATGGCGGGACCGGCTTCTGGGGGCGAGCCCGGAGGAGCGTGAGCGGCTTCTGCTGGACCTCGTCCGTACCTCGACCGCGACTGTGCTGGGGCACAGGGACTCCGGAGACATCGACCTCGAAGGCGAATTCCTCGAAATGGGGTTGGATTCCCTGACGGCGGTCGAACTTCGGAACCAGCTCGGCAGCGCCACGGGGCTGCGGCTGTCCACGACGATGGTCTTTGACCATCCGACTCCGGCCGATCTCGCGGTTCATCTCGCAGACGAGCTGAATACCCTCGCGGCCAGCTCTCCTGGCTCTCCCAACCCTCCTGGCTCTCCCAACCCTCCTGGCTCTCCCAACACTCCCAGTTCTCCCAGTTCTCCCAGCGCTTCCAGCGCTTCCAGCGCTTCCAGCGCTTCCAGCGCTTCCAGCGCTTCCAGCGCTTCCAGCGCTTCCAGCGCTTCCAGCGCTTCCAGCGCCGCAGACTCCAACACCGCCGGCACTCACGCCGTGCTGGCGGAGATCGAAAAGCTCCGGGAAACGCTCTCCCTCGCGTCGCTGGTCAATGAGGATCGGTCCCTGGCGCTTGGCCGACTGGAGGACGTGCTCAATCAATTCGCAAAGCAGGACCAGGACCAGGAGCAGGACCAGGAGCAGGAGCAGGACCAGGACCCTGCCCAGGCGTCTCGCGGTGAAGGAGCCGAGATGAGTCCAAGCGAAGGCATCGACGCACTCAGTTGACCTCTGCGGGCCCTCCGTGGCCACGAATGGCCAATCGTGGCCATAAGTGGCCACCGGCTCCAATGACAAGTACCCAGCGAATGCGTGAGCCCGAATTCCCACGTCATCCGCTGTGATCAACGATGCGGGAAGGTTATCTTTGGGCTGCGGAAAACCAGAAGTCCATTGCCTGCCGACAGGCTACTGACAGCGTGCTGAAAGCCTGCCGACAGTGAATTATCCGGTGTCCGGCCAACCCTTGTCCGAGCCGCCTGACCATGGTTAGAGTCGGCAGCGCGGACGCCCGAGTCACATAAGACGGATCCAACGGGGAAGTGGTGTCGATGGAATTCAGCGTCTTGTACTTTGCGAACCGCGAGGTCACTGATGCGTCCGCGGAATACGACCTGCTGCTGGATACGGCGCGGTTTGCCGATGAGCACGGCTTCAGGGCGCTCTGGATGCCTGAGCGGCATTTTCATCGATTCGGCGGCGCGTATCCGAATCCGGCGCTGACGGCTGCGGCTCTCGCCACCGTGACGCGCAACATACGGCTGCGTGCGGGAAGCGTGGTCGTCCCTCTCCACGATCCGCTGGAAGTCGTGGAGAACTGGTCACTGGTGGACAATCTCTCCCGCGGCCGCGTCGATCTGGCCTTCGGTACGGGATGGGCGCCCAATGATTTCGTCCTGGCGCCGGACCGTTACCAGGAGCGCCGAAAGCTGACGATGGACGGGATCGAGGAGATCCGCGGTCTGTGGCGCGGGGAGCCGGTGAAACGGGTCAATGGGGAGGGCGACAGCGTCGAGATCCTCAGCTACCCTCGCCCGATGCAGCCGGAGCCCGGTCTCTGGATGACGTGTTCCAGCAGCCGGGCCACGTTCGAGGAGGCCGGTGCGCGCGGCCTGAACATCCTCACCGCTCTGCTCTTCCAGAAGGTGGAGGAAGTGGCGGCGAACATCGAGGTCTACCGGGCGGCCCGCGCCAAGAAGGGTCTCGATCCGGCGGGCGGCACGGTCACCCTGATGATGCACACCTTCGCGGGCGAGAGCGACAAGCAGGTACGTGACATCGTGAAGGAGCCCTTCAAGGCGTATCTCAAGTCCTCCTTCGACCTCTGGCGCAATCAGTGGAGTGATCTGAAGGGCGTGGACCAGGAACAGGTGGTCAACTTCGCCTTTGAACGCTACTTCCGCACCGCATCGCTGTTCGGCTCCGTCGACAAGTGCGTCCAGTCCGTGGAAAAGCTGGCCCAGGCCGGCGTGAACGAAGTCGCCTGCCTCGTGGACTTCGGTGTGACCGGCGATGAGATTCGCGCGGCCCTGCCCTATCTCGACCAGGTCAGGAGCCGTGTCCAGGCGGGGACGTGAGCCGAGGTAGCCCCCGTCGCGACCCCCGTCGCGACCCCTTCCGGCATCCCCGCGACCCCCTCCACGCCCCTCCTCCGCGCCCCATCCGCCGTCCAAGCCGCTGCCCATCCACACCACCGCCGCCCAGCGGCGACGCCGATCCGAGGTGAAGGAAGACATGTCATACGACGCTGACGTCATCGTGGTCGGTGCGGGGCTGGCCGGTCTGGTCGCCGCGGCCGAACTGGCCGACGCGGGCCGTAAGGTCATCGTGCTCGACCAGGAGGGCGAGAACTCGCTGGGCGGTCAGGCGTTCTGGTCCTTCGGTGGCCTCTTCCTCGTGGACTCACCGGAGCAGCGCCGCATGGGTATCCGGGACAGCCGTGAGCTGGCGCTGCAGGACTGGCTCGGGAGCGCCGAATTCGACCGGCCCGAGGATCACTGGCCACGTCGCTGGGCGGAGGCGTACGTGGACTTCGCCGCCGGGGAACAGCGGTCCTGGCTCAGGGAGCAGGGAGTGCGTTTCTTCCCGCTCGTCAGCTGGACCGAACGCGGTGGCTACGCGGCGTCCGGGCACGGCAATTCGGTGCCGCGGTTCCACATCACCTGGGGCACCGGGCCCGGTCTGCTGGAGCCCTTCGTCCGCAGGGTCCGGGCCGCGCGGGCCCGGGGGCTGGTCGAGTTGCGGTACCGCCACCGGGCCACCGGGCTGTCGCGCACCGCCGGGTCCGTGGACACGGTGTCCGGTGACCTGCTGGCGCCCGACGAGGTGCTACGGGGAGCGGCCAGCTCACGTGAGGTGGTGGGCTCCTTCGCACTCCGTGCCCAGGCGGTCATCGTCACCTCCGGTGGCATCGGTGGCAACGACGATCTCGTCCGCAGGAACTGGCCGGAGCGGCTGGGCAACCCCCCTCGGCGGATGATCGCCGGCGTTCCCGCCTACGTCGACGGGCACATGCTCGAGGTGACGGAGAAGGCCGGGGGACGGGTCATCAACGGCGACCGGATGTGGCACTACAACGAGGGGGTCCAGAACTGGGATCCCATCTGGCCCCGGCACGGTATCCGCATTCTGCCGGGCCCCTCGTCCCTCTGGCTGGATGCCACGGGGAAGCGGCTGCCGGTGCCGCTCTTCCCCGGGTACGACACCTTGGGCACGCTCAAGCACATCATGAGCACGGGCTACGACTACTCGTGGTTCGTACTGACCCAGAAGATCATCGAGAAGGAGTTCGCCCTCTCGGGGTCGGAGCAGAACCCCGACCTCACGGGGAAGAGCATCCGGGGCGTGCTCGGCAGGCTCCGCCCCGGCCCGCCCGGCCCCGTGGAGGCGTTCCGGCAGCACGGTGTGGACTTCGTGGTGGAGCGGGAGCTGGCCTCGCTGGTGCGCGGGATGAACGCGCTGACCGACGAGCCGCTGATCGACGAGGCCGAGCTCCGCCGCGAGATCGTCGCCCGTGACCGCGAGACGGTCAACAAGTTCTCCAAGGACCTTCAGATCAACGCGATCCGGGCAGCGGGGAACTACCTCGGCGACAAGCTGGGGAAGGTGGCGCCGCTGCACAGGTTGCTGGATCCCAAGGCCGGTCCGCTCATCGCGGTGCGGCTGAACATCATCACCCGCAAGTCACTCGGTGGTCTGGAGACCGACCTGTCCAGTCGGGTGCTGACCGGCACCGGCGAGCCCCTTCCGGGTGTCTACGCCGCGGGTGAGGTGGCCGGATTCGGCGGTGGCGGAGTGCACGGCTACCGCTCGCTGGAAGGGACGTTCCTCGGTGGATGTCTGCTGTCCGGCCGTGCGGCGGGCCGGGCCGCGGCGCGTGCCGTGGGCTGAACGCAGAAGCGGGGCGCCGGGAAAGTGGCGCACAGGGCAACACAAGGCGCCGGGCAAACGGCGCGACCAGTGACCAGTGACCAGCACACCACTTGACGCATCGGAGAGGCAGTTCGGATGTCAACGGCGGCACAGAGCAATATCGCTCAAGTAGGGGATCGCTACGACGAGTTCAGCGCGCTGCACGCCGTGCTGAGCGACAGCGGCCTGCCCGTGGGAAGCAATCTGCACCTCGGGTACTGGAACGACGAGCATGACGAGGCCGACCTGGCCACCGCCACCGAGCAGCTGACGCGGCAGATGCTCAAGCGGCTGGCGCCCCGGCCCGGACAGCGGATCCTCGATGTGGGCTGCGGAGTGGGCCAGCCCGCGATGAGCCTGGCCCGCGCCTGTGACGTCGAGGTGCACGGCATCTCGGTCAGCCGCCGTCAGGTGGAGCAGGCCACCGCGCGCGCGAGCGAGGCCGGACTGGCGGACCGGGTGCGCTTCGAGTACGCCAACGCCATGCAACTGCCGTACCCCGACGCCTCGTTCGACGCGGCGTGGCTCTTCGAGTCGCTCATCCACATGCCGGAGAAGGAGCGCGCACTGAAAGAGGTGGCGCGGGTGCTCAAGCCGGGGTCCCGGCTGGCCGTCGCCGATATGTTCCACCGCCCCGGGCATGACTGGCCGCTCGAGGGAAGTGAGATCGTCACGGCGGTCGACCTCGACGACTACCAGGAGCTGTTCGACCGGGCGGGTCTCCGGCTGCTGGAGATCGACGATGTGTCGGATCACACGATCGTGCCGTTGCCCATTCAGACCAAGCTCAAGGATCTGCTCGCGCCGCATCGTGAGGCACTGGTACGGGCGGTCGGCGAGGGGCTCGTCAATCAGCTGATCGGGCCCGAGGAGGGTGTGGAAGTGCGGCCCGGCGGAGGGCTCCCCGGTTATGTGCTGATCGCCGGAGAACGTCCATAGAGCCCAGCGGTCCACTCGCGGTCCGCGGTCGGTCGGTATCGCCCGCTCATCCCGGTTGTCATTCGTTGCGGCGCCAGGAGTCCGACGTGATAATCGAATTGACTTGGTGATCTTCTGGGGGTTGGATGCTCAAGGAACGGGGACTTGAATGGCGTGCGGTTGCCGTGTATCGGCTTTCGCTTGTTCAACCTTCACTCGATGTCGGTGAGATAGCGCGCCGACTCGACCTTTCCGAAGCCGAAGTCCGCGCGGTCCACGCGGAGCTGGCCGAACACCCGCTGGTGGCCGGGCGGGCCGCCCTGACCTCCGAAGACTCCGGTCGCCGCGAGGAGCTGGGGCCCGGGGACGACCTCACGGCGCGGCGGTGGCAGATAGCGAAGGCCCGGTCCATGGTCTCCTCGATGACCCGGAATTACGAGGCCGGTGAGGAATGCGTCGGCGCCGTCCGGCGGTTCGACGGGGCCGATGCCGTGCATACGCGGCTGCGTGAGTTGTGCGGACGGGCCGCCAAGGAGTGCCGCATCTTCTCCTCTTCCTATGTCCAGCTTCCGAATTCCGTGGAGCAGGGAAACCAATGGGAGCGGGTGGTGGCGGAGCGCGGAATTTCCATCCGGGCCGTTCATCAGGACAGCTTCCGCGGCGATTCCGCGGAGCTGGGGGCCGCCCGGTGGCTCGCCTCGCTCGGCGGGCGGATCCGTACCGTCCCCGTCCTCCCGACCCCCATGGCGCTGGTGGACGAGCACGTCGCCCTGGTGCCACTGGATCCCGAGGACGCCACCCGCGGCGCGCTCGAGCTGAACGGGCACGAGGCGGTGGCGGCACTGCGGACGATCTTCGAACACTTCTGGGTCACGGCCACTCCCTGGGACGAGCCCGCGCGGCGGGACCGGGAAGGGCTCTCGCCCCGGGAGCGGGATCTGCTGCGCCTCCTCGCCAGTGGATTCACCGACGAGTCGATGTGCCGCAAGCTGGGCATCTCGCTGCGCACCGTACGCCGCGCGGTGGCCGATCTGATGGCGCGCCTGGGTGCCCACAGCCGCTTCGAGGCGGGTGTGCAGGCGGTCCGCTGCGGCTGGCTGTGAGGGGTGGCGGCGGGGCGCCCGCCGGCGCACATTCCATCGGCCCGGTCCGAAGACAAGCAATCGAGCGGCTCGTGAAGTCCGCCCTGTCCCGAGGAGTCAGACGATGACCAATCCGTTCGACAACCCCGACGGCACCTTCCTGGTTCTGGTCAATGACGAGGGTCAGCACTCGCTGTGGCCGGCCTTCGCGGAGGTCCCGGCCGGCTGGGAGGTCGTGGTCCAGGAGACGGATCGCAAGACCTGCCTGGACTACATCGAGGCGAACTGGACCGACATGCGGCCCAAGAGCCTGATCGAGGCGATGAACCGGGCGGAGCACAACGGGAGTTGACCCCGCCGGGCCCTGACGAGCGGCCCGAATAACGCGAGCGGCCCGGAGCACACGAGCGCCCGGACGACACGAGTGGCCCGGACAACACGAGCGCCCCGGAGAAAGAGCAGCAGCCCGGTACCGACCATGAAAAGGGACGTGATGGTGTGAAAGGTTCGCGCAGGCTCGGCAGCGCACTCGTACTCGGTGGCGGCGTGGCCGGACTGCTCGCCGCGGCCGCCCTCATCGAGTACGTGGACACCATCACCGTCGTGGAACGGGACCGGCTGCCCGACGGACCCGAGGTGCGCAAGGGCGTGCCTCAGGGCCGTCACCTCCACGGTCTGCAGTCCAGCGGTGTCCAGGCCATCGACACCCTGCTCCCGGGCACACTGGAGAGCTTCTTCGCGGCCGGTGCCCACCGGATATCCATGCCGACGCATGCGCTGTTCTACGGCCCGCACGGCTGGATGCGCCAGTACCCGGGCGAACACTTCACGGTCGGCACCACCAGACCTCTGGCCGAACACATCGTGCGCCGTGCCCTGCTGGGCCATGCGCACGTCCGGATCCTGGAAGGCGCCGAGGCCACCGGCCTGATCGGAGACGCGCGGCGGGTATCCGGGGCCCATATCCGCCACCGCGGCACCGGGGAGCGCGAGAGTGTCGACGCGGACCTGGTCATCGACGCCACCGGCCGCGGTTCCAAGGCGCCGCAGTGGCTCAGCGAACTGGGCCTGCCCGAGGTGCCCGCCACGGTGGTCGACGCGGGGCTGGCCTACGCGAGCCGTGTGATCCGCCCTCCCGACGAGGCCACCGGGCGCAGGTTTCCCCTGATCGCCCTGCAGGGCGACCCGCGGAGCGGTGGCCCGGCCCGGGGCGGGGGCATGATGCTCGTCGAGGACGGGACGTGGATGGTGACCCTGGCGGGCACCAGGGGCGCCCACCCTCCCCTGGACGAGGAAGGCTTCCTCCGCTACGCCCGGACCCTGCGCCACCCGCTCATGAGCGAACTCATCTCCCAGGGCACGCCCATGAGCCGGATCTCCGGTTTCCAGAACACCGCCAATCACCGCCGCCACTACGACAGACTGCGGACACGTCCCACCGGCTTCCTGGTGTTCGGCGACGCGGCCACCACCTTCAACCCGCTGTACGGGCAGGGCGTGACCGCGGCGGCGCTGAGCGCGGTCACCCTGCGCGAAGAACTCGCGCGGGGCCCGCTCGACGAGGAGGGCTACGGCCGGACCCAGGAAGCGGTCATCCGCGCCACCGACATCGCGTGGGCGATGGCCTCCAACGAGGACCTGCGCTATCCGGGGGCGAAGGGGCCCGCGCCGTCCGCGCGGCGGAAGGTGCTGCAGCGCTGCTCGGACCGGCTGCGCATCACCGCCGCCTGTGATCCGGTGGCCTCCCAGGCCCTGTTCAAGGCGCTCACCCTCACCACCCCGCCGCGGGAGGTGTTCAACGCCCGCACGCTCAGGGCGCTGCTGCGAGGTCCTCGCCATCCCGCGCAGTACGACCTTCCCCCCGAGCACACCGGACTGCCCGTGCCGACGGTCTGCCCCCCGCGGCCGTCCACGGCACAGGAGGGCGGGTCCGCGGCGCCCGCACTCACGACGGACGAGACGTACACGGACGAGACGTACGAGGGAAGGACCCCGATGGTGGAGAGCGAGACCGAGACCGAGAAGAAGGCCGTGGTCGCCGTATTGGAGAGGCTGGGCGCGGCCTGGTCGGAGCTGGACGCGTGGGCGCTGGCCGATGTGTTCACCGCCGACGCGACCATGATCGCTTTCGGATATCTGCGCAAGGGCCGGGAGGAGATCGCAACCCGCATGGGGGAGGCGTTCCAGGGCCCGTACAAGGGCAGCCGGGTGGTCGGTGACGTCCTGGAGGTGCGGCTCCTGGGCGACAGCGCGGCGGTGGCCGTCGTCCGCGGGGCCGTGCTGACGGCCGGGGAGACGGATGTGACCGCGGAGAACGCGATCCGCTCCACCTGGGCGCTGGTCAAACAGGACGGTGAATGGCGCGTCGCCGCGTACCACAACAGCCCCGCCATGGAGGACATGCCCGTGTGAGCTGCCAGACTGGGCCCATGAGGTCCCGGGCTCGGACAGCCCGGCGTGGTGTTCGGCCACTGCTCCTCGGCGCATGTGGTGGGCGCCGGCCGTTCGGGCCCCTGACGGCCGACGCGGAGGAGCTGCCCCCGGCCGCCGCTGTCATGCTCGACCTGGTGGGAGGTGCCTCTGCCCGGGGTTACCCCTCGTAGCGGGTGGCCAGGGTCCGTACCGTCTCGGCGATGCGGTCGCGGAGTTCCGCCGGTGCGATGACCTCGATGTCGGTGCCCAGCCGCAGGAACTCTCCGTGGGCGTGGTCGATCGATTCGATGGGCACCCGGGTCTCCGTCCATCCGTCACCCGCGGGTGTCACGCCGAGGCGTCGGGCTCCCTTCGGCGTGAGCCGTACCAGAGCCTCCCCGGTGTGCAGCCGGGCTCGGAAATCGGTCAGATAGCTGTTCCAGTGCGCGGACAGGTCGAATCCGTCCGGGACGACGAACTGCTCGGCCAGGGAGTGGAGTTCGATGATCTGGTCGACCCGGTAGGTGCGGATTCCGGACGGCCCGCCGGCGACCAGGTACCAGCGGCCGGCCTTGAGTACGAGCCCGTACGGCTCCACCCGCCGCTCGATCTCCTCCGGCGCGCGCCACCGCCGGTACCGCAGGAGCACCGCCCGCCGTGCCCACACCGCGGCGGCGACCGCGGCCAGGTGAGGCGTACGGTCGGCGTCGCCGTACCAGCCGGGGGCGTCGAGCAGGAAGCGTTCCTGGATCCGCCCGGCGTGCTCGCGCAGCTCGGCCGGGAGGGCGGCCCGCAATTTCAGTTGGGCGGTGGCGAGTGCCTCGCCGAGGCCGAGGTCGGCGGCGGTGCCGGGGAGCGCGGCGAGGAATGCGGCCTGCGCCTCGTCCGCGGTCAGTCCGGTGAGGCGGGTCCGGTAGCCGTCGACCAGCCGGTAGCCGCCCGCGTGTCCGGCGGCGCCGTACAGCGGGATACCGGCAGCGCCGAGCGCCTCGACGTCCCGGTAGACCGTACGGACGGAGACCTCCAGTTCCTCGGCCAGCTGCTGGGCCGTCATCCGGCCCCGGTTCTGGAGCAGCAGAAGCAGGGTGACCAGCCGGCTCGCGCGCATGCCGCCCAGTATCCCCTGACAGGGGATGTCAGGAGAGTGTCCCTAGCCTGCGAGGCATGGACGACTTCGACTTCCTGCACGGCTCCTGGGACGTGGCCAACCGCCGTCTCACCGCACCGCTCGGCCCGGGCCCCGCCACCTGGGTGGAGTTCCCCGGTCACGCGGTGGTCCGGCCGCTGTTCGGGGGTGCCGGCAACATCGACGAGATCACCTTCCCCACCCTCGGCCGCCAGGGCGTGACCCTACGGCTGTTCGACCGCGAGACGGAACGCTGGTCGATCCACTGGTCCGACAGCCGGACGGGGCGCCTGGATCCCCCCGTGATCGGCGGCTTCACGGGCGACCGCGGCGACTTCCACGGCGAGGACACCTACGACGGCCGCCCGATCCGGGTGCACTTCACCTGGAACCGTCTCGGCCCGGACGCCGCCCGCTGGGAGCAGGAGTTCTCCGCCGACGACAGCCGCACCTGGGAGCTCAACTGGACCATGGACCTCACCCGCACCGGGCGGGCCGACGCATGAGCATCGTCGAACTCCGGCAGTACACTCTGCATCCCGGCGCCCGGGAGACGCTGATCGGGCTGTTCGAGCGCGAGTTCGTGGTCGGCCAGCAAGCGGTCGGCATCACCGTCGGTGGCCGATTCCGCGACCTCGACGACCCGGACCGCTTCGTCTGGCTGCGCGCGTTCCCCGACATGGCGCACCGCCGGCGCGCGCTGGAGGCGTTCTACACCGGTCCGGTCTGGCGGAAGTACCGCGACGAGGCCAACGCCACCATGGTCGACAGCGACGACGTCCTGCTGCTGCGTGGCCCGTGCTTCGAGGCGGAGCCGGGCACCCGCGAGGTGGTCGCGACGATCTGCCGGCCGTCCGACGCGGCTGCCTTCGACGCGTACGCCGCCCGGCACCTGGGCTCGGGCCATGCGCTGCACCGCACCGAGCACGCCACGAACGACTACCCCCTCCTGCCGGTCCGCACCGGGGAGGACGTCCGGGTCTGGTTCGGCCCGGCCGAGCCGCCGCCCTGGCCGATCCGGCGGCTGCGGCTGGAACCCGTGACGACTTAGCCTCGCGCTGTCGCGCGCCCAGCAGACTGGGAGGTCGATGACGTAGTTGATCTTCGGTCGTAAGCCCGTTGTCGCCTGCCGGTGGGAGTCCGGTCCGGGTAGAACCGGGTGCACCCCGGGAAGTGGGCGCGCGCCGGGTGGGCGTCGGGCGGCCAAGGCCGGGGATGCCGTCGCGCAGCACAGCGACGAGTCGGCCCGTAGCTGGCCCGCATCACTGGGGTGCCGCCCGCCTTCGCAGGGTGAGCTTCTCACCCGATAGACCTTGGCGCTGTGTTGGCCAGGGCGCTGTCTCTTCGCGGCTGAGCCCATCGTCGCGCGGGATCAGGTGTCCCGGGATCGCGATGGGCTCGCTGCTGCGCTGTACCTACATCATCCGTTCGCCTTGCGCAGCTCGCGCGGCGCGTTCGAGGCTCCGGCCCCGAACGAGAGGGTGGAGGCCAGCCTCGCGCTATCACGGAGCCGGTACCAAGTACCGCCTTCCGTTCCGCGCTGCCGCAGGCGGCCCCTCGGTCAACTCGAGTCGGGGTCGGCCGGGACCACCTCGACGGCGTGGCGGCGGTGCGCGGCGAAGAGGTCGAGGGCGACCTCGAAGTCGCGGGAGCGCAGGGCGGTGACAAGTTCACGGTGTTCGCGCGGGATGCGGCCGAGGCATGTACTCCGCCGCCCCCGCGGGCCCGGAGACCGGCGCACCCACCGACTTCCACTTTGCCCATCTGACCAGCCGGGCGGCCGGTGGCACCGGGCTGGTCATGGCCGAGGCCACCGGAGTCCGTCCCGACGGGCGGATCAGCCCCTGGGACCTGGGCCTGTGGAACGACCGCCAGCAGGACGCGTTCGCCCGCGTCACCGCCGCGATCCGCTCCCACGGCGCGGTCCCGGCGATCCAGCTCGCGCACGCGGGACGCAAGGCGTCGGTCGACAAGCCGTGGCTGTCCGACCGGTATGTGCCCGAGGCCGAGGGTGGCTGGCAGACCGTGGCACCGAGCCGGGCTGTTGGCGGTCCTGTCTCAGTGGCGGGTGAAGGTCTGGCGATAGGCGGTTGGGCTGGTGCCGGTGGCTTTGTGGAAGCGGGCGCGGAGGTTGGCGGCGGTGCCGAGGCCGACGCGCCGGGCGACCTCGTCGATGCTGTGGTCACCGGATTCGAGAAGCTGTTTGGCGAGGTCGATGCGAGCGGTCAGCAGCCATTGTGCTGGTGATACGCCGACTTCTTCCACGAATCGCCGGGCGAAGGTGCGCTCCGACAAGGCCGCGTGTTTCGCCAGTCGGCGGACCGGCAGCGGTTCGCCGAGGTGAGTCAGTGCCCACTCCCGGGTCCGGGCGAGTGACTGCCCGGACGTGTGAGGTATGGACCGCTTGATGTACTGGCTCTGGCCACCGGTGCGGTGTGGCGCCGCGACCGCGAGTCGGGCCGCGGCGTTGGCGGCGGCCGCGCCGTGGTCACGGCGGATGATGTGCAGGCACAGGTCGATCCCCGCGGAGGCGCCGGCGGAGGTAAGAATCCGGCCCTGGTCGACGTAGAGAACATCCGGATCGATGAGTACGGCGGGGTGGTGTCGGGCAAGGCGGTCCACCGCCCGCCAGTGTGTCGTGGCGGTCAGCCCGTCGAGCAGGCCGGCCTCGGCAAGAGCGAAGACACCACTGCAAATGGACACGATGCGCGCCCCGTCGACATGGGCCTTGCGCAACGCCTCCAGCGCTGCGGCCGTGACGGGCTTGTCTATGTCATAGCCTGGGACGATGAGGGTGTCGGCCTGTGCCAGAGTGTCGAGCCCATGGCTGACGCCCAGTGAGAAGCCATCGAAACTGGACACGGGTCCCGGCTCGGGTGCGCAGAGGACGATGCGGTAGTCATCGGGCATGGTGCCGAACACCAGCAGTGGGACTCCCAGATCGAAGGCCACCACACCCTCCAGAACCAGGAGAGCAATGGTGTGGGGCGCGCCGACGGTAAGCGTAGAGGACTGCATGGCAGAAAAATAGCGCTTCCTGTCAGAACTGCCACTCGATCAGAGCTATTTCGACAACTAGCGTGGTCGGCATGAGCGAAGAGAATAACGCTGGAACCGAGCGGACGTTGGAAGTCGGTATGCTTCTTTTCAACGACCACACCACACTGGACTTCATCGGTCCGCACACGGCCTTCGCGGGCGCGGGCATGAAGGTCCATCTGATATCCAGCACACTTGAACCGGTGGTCTCCGACACCGGAGTGACCATCACGCCGACCGTCACATTCGACGACTGCCCCGCCCGGCTGGACATCCTGTTCGTGCCCGGAGGGTCCGTGGACAAGGTGATGCTGGACAGCGCGGCCATCGCGTTTCTGGCCGACCGCGGTGCGACGGCCTCGTACATCACCTCGGTCTGCACCGGATCACTCGTCCTCGCCGCGGCCGGGCTGCTCGACGGCTATCGCGCGGCAACGCACTGGTCCACCCGTGACCATCTGGCACGGCTGGGCGTCGAGGTGTCGACGGAGCGAGTATGCATCGACCGGAACAGGTTCTCCGGCGGCGGCGTGACCGCGGGCATCGACTTCGGCCTCACGGTCACTGCGCACGCCCTCGGAGAAAAGACCGCGAAATTTGCACAGCTGGCCATGGAATACGACCCCATGCCACCCCTCGACGCAGGCTCCCCCCAGGGCGCGGGACCCGAAGTGGTGGCGCAGTTCCATAAGTGGGCCGTAAAGGTCGATGATAATCTCCGAAACTCCGTGTCCCGTGTACTGGAGCAGCGGACGGCGGTGGGCTCGGGTACCGCAGGATCATCTTGAGGAGGTGGGGATAGCGGAGTCGAGATGAGGGCCCGCTTCGCCTGGTAGTCCCTTGTCGGGTATCGCCTCACCCGGCTCGGGTACTCGGTGGGGTCTCGCGGGTGTAAGAGATGGGGATCTTCGCCGTGTAGCAGGCGACGATGTCAACGGCTGAGGCAACAACCACCGCCTTCCTGCCCGGACGTCGGACCGCAGCACACCGGCTCCGTCCTCTTGCCCCCGAGGCGCTGTTCAGTGGAGGCCCGCCGTCGGCGATGGAAGGCCGACTGATGCTCGGCGAACGATGTCATGGGCGACGTCGTGAATCTGCGCCACGGTCAACGGGTGTGACCGCGCGGCCCGGTGGACACTTCGACCGAGTACGCGCGAGGCGCGTTTGCCAGAAGCGGCGCTGCCGCCCGTCATCGGGTCGGCACAGACGAGGTTGCGGTCTCCTCGCACAAGGCAGGGCCGGGCCGGTGCCGCGTCCGGGGCCCTGTCTCAGCCGACGGCTTGGCGGGTAGGTGCCGCGATCAGCGCTGTTCGGGCGAGCCGGATGACGGCATGGATTCGTTGAGCGGTACGACGTTGAAGTATTCCTCGATGCGGTCGATGAGGCCGCCGTCGAACCGGAAGTACATCGCCGCGTGTACGTCACTGCGGGACCCGTCGGTCATGGTCAGGTGGAGTACTTGCTGCTGGAGCACTTCGTCGCCGTCCTGGAACTGCCGCACGATGCCGTACCGAAGTGTCTCGACGTCGGCGGCCAACTGCTTCAGCAGCTCCATGTTCTCGTCAATCGGCTGGTCACCGCTTCCATCGTTGTGCCACACGGTGGCGGTGTCGGTGCACAGGGAGCGCATCGTGGCGTAGTCCCGCACCTCCCACTGCCGGAGGTAGCGCACCGCTGCTGCGCGAAGGTCCTGGTCGGGTGTCATCGTTTTTCCTTTCGGGGTACGCCGGTTGCGGCGAATGTCAGACGGCGGGGCCCGTCGTGGTGCCGACGGCCGCTTCTTCCTCGAAGACGGGGGCGCGTTCCCCCGCTTCGACGCGTAGGGGGAGGTGGTTCTCCCGGGGCGGCAGGGGGCAGGGGAAGGCCGCCGAGAACATGTGGTGGGGGACAACGGCCCGGTTGAAGTCGATACGGGCCGTACCCGTGGCGTCCTTGGGCCGGGGCAGGATCAGCCACCGGCCCATGCCGGGCGTGTCCGTGCCGCTGGTGCCGTCGGTGAACGTGATCAGCAGGGTGTCGCCGGCCACACCGAACGCCTGGAGCGTGTGCCGCTCGCCTCGCAGATCGAAGACGAAGTCACCCGGGGCCGGGAGGGTGTCCCGCATACTCGGGCTGGTCAGCCGGGTCACTTCCAGGAGGCGGGGGGGGGGCCGCGCCCCGGGCGCGCCCCCCGCGGGGCGCGCCGGGGGGGCCCCCGGGGGCGGGCCGCGCGGTTCATCGAGCTGATCGATCCGCTGCGGTATCCGGCCGAGGGGCTGGGCGAGGACGCGATCCGCGAGATCCGGCGGCTCAAGGCCCGGATGGAGTCCGAGCGGCTGCCGCGCGGGGCCGACCCCACCACCCACGCCAAGCTGGGCCGCGGCGGTCTCAGCGACGTCGAGTGGACCGTCCAGCTGCTCCAGATGCGGCACGGCTGGGCCGAGCCCGGACTGCGCACCACCCGCACCCGCGAGGCCCTGGCCGCCGCCCACGCCGCCGAGCTGATCTCCACCGAGGACGCCCAGACCCTCGACGAGGCGTGGATCCTCGCCAGCCGCGTCCGCAACGCCGTCATGCTCGTCCGCGGCCGTCCCGGCGACACCTTCCCGACGGCCGTCCGCGAACTGGCCGCGGTGGGCCGCCACTTGGGCTACGGCCCCGGCCACGTCGGCGAGATGCTGGAGGACTACCGCCGCACCACCCGCCGGGCGCGGGCGGTGGTGGAGCGGCTCTTCTACGACTACGAGAGCTGAACACCCGCGGCTTGTCGCCGGGTCAGCTGTCCGCGGCCCAGGTCAGCCGTCCGAGGGCAGGGTGACGCGCAGCGGGCCGCAGCCGATCCGGTCGGCCTCCGCGGCCACATAGCGGGGGAGGATCGTACGGATGTCCCCGGGGTGGTCGCCGTTCTCCGCCCGTACCAGGAAGGTGACCTGGCCGGTCTGGCACTCGGCCTGGAACAGCCCCATGTCGTCGCGGACGAAACCGTATCCGTCCTGCTCACCGGCGCTGACCCGGTCCTTGGCGCCGTCCCGGGACAGCCTGTCGTAGAGCATCGCGAGCCGGGGGTCCTCGATCGTCATCAGCCGCAGCTGGGGGTGGCCGAAGAGCACATCGCGGTCGCAGGTGCGCACCGGGCCGTCGCCCTGGGTCACCACGGTGCCGCCCCTTCCCTCGTGCTTGTACGCGGCCGGGAGCCGCAGCCCCTTGACGTCGCACATCGCGTCCCTCTCCTCGAGCAGGGACCCCGGCGGCTCCGGCATCCGGCCGACCGGGTCGGCGATCTCGCCCGTGCACCCCTGGTCGGCCATGTAGTGGTTGACCAGCTTGACCACGGCGCGGGCGAGTTGATCGCGGGCCTCGATGTCCACCTCGTCGTCGTAGACGGTCCAGCCCGTCTCCATGTCGATCACGGTGGGGCCGCTGGTGACGTCCAGCCGGCTCGGCCGGCCGATGCAGCCGTCGGGCACCGCGAGCCAGGCCCGGGTGTCCGAGGCCATGCCCAGCAGCCCGTCGCCCAGCGGGGTGAGCCGCGCGGACAGGAACTCATCGGCCCACCGGTCGCCCGCGCCGCCGAACCCGGTGTCCAGCTGGTGCGTCTCGACCGTGATCCGCCGCCCGCGAGGCGACGTCAGCCGGCACTCGCCCGACGGGCCCTCACTGCCGGTCCGATCGGTGGTGATGGGCACCTCGGAGGTCTTGATGTCCCGCTTGCCGTCGAACAGCGCCGCGACGTCGTCCCGGCCGAACGCTCCCCAGCAGGCCCGGTCGTCCGCGAACGGACCCGCCTCGGCCTGCCAGGCCACCCCCGCGCCGCCGAGCAACGCTCCCACGACGGCTCCGACCACGGCCATGATCACGCCCAGCCGCGGGCGGGAGCGGGCCACGCGCTGCCAGTGCCACCAGGGGCGGCGCCGTTCGTGCAGCGGCACGCGGGCGCCGTTCTCGTTGGCTTCGTCGCTTTCGTTGTTCTCGTTGTTCTCGTTGTTCTCGGAGTCGTTCATCGGCTGGAACCCCCAGGTGCGACGGGCGCGC
Organism: Streptomyces sp. NPDC059455; assembly: GCF_042750115.1. Lineage (NCBI taxonomy): Bacteria > Bacillati > Actinomycetota > Actinomycetes > Kitasatosporales > Streptomycetaceae > Streptomyces > Streptomyces sp. NPDC059455. Next base: position 10,579 of record NZ_JBHYVB010000159.1, on the reverse strand, counting down.
AACCGACGCGTCGCGCCACGGCGTTGGCGAAGGCGGCGAAGTACGGAGTCGTCTCGTGCAGGGAGGGGGCGAGCATCAGCACGGTGAGCGGGCGCTGCCCAGCGCAGTCGGCCCGTACGACCTTGTAGTCGTCGGCGAAGACCCCCGTACCGCGCCAGCCGCGCGCCGGTGCCTTGCTGCCCGTGGCCCCGTCGAACAGCGCGGCGAGCCGCGGCTGGGCGACCATCAGGGCGTCGAAGTACCGGCCCTCGCCGCGCTGCGTCCGTACCGAACAGGACTGGAGATCCCGGGTGACCGCGCCGACCTGGTACTCCAGGTCGCGGGCCGCCTCCTTGTCGAACTCCAGGCCCCTGATCCGGCAGGCCCGGGTGAAGAAGTCCTCATCGTCCTCGGGGAGTGTGGCCATCGGCGAGACGGCCTCGAGCGGCTTCGCCGGGGCGCAACCCGCCTTCTCCATCGCGCGGTTGGCCACCGCGACGAGCAACTCGGCCACGGACTGGGAGCCGCCGAGCCCCGCGTCGCCCGGCATGGTGGAGTCGCTGTAGACCGACCGCGCCATCGAGTCGAGCGTCACCGCGGTCGGCCGCCCGTCCTCGGTGTCGCATTCCTTGGGCAGCACCAGCAGCGCCTGCCGCCCGTCGGTGGCGCCCGGCAGCCCGTCGGGCAGCGGCATCGCCCGGTCGCCGAGGTAGCCGCCGATCCACTCCATGCGCTTCGCGGCGCCCTCGGGCGCCGGGCCGTAGGTGACCGTGATCTCGGTCTCCTCCACGACCTTGCCGCCGTCGCTGCCGACGCGCTCGGAGTGGAGCGCCACGGTGCACCGCCCGCGCTGCCGCCCCGGCGTCGGCACGGTCTCCTTGGACGTACGGCTGGCGTTGTCCTCGTCCAGCGCGTCGCCGCTCAGGAAGTCCGGCCCGCTGTCCTCTTTCCACGCACCCCAGCAGTAGGTGTCTTTCCCGTCGAACGGCCACGTGTCCGTGGCCCAGGTCCCGACCCCGGCCGCCACCAGCACCGCGACGGCGCCACCGACCAGAACGGCACGGCGGCGCGCGCCGCCCATCAACTGTTTCATTTATGACCTTCCCCCGTGTGGCCGACGATCCTACTCAGCGGTTCAGCGCACGAAGTGAAGGGGTCATGGCAATTCCGTAGGCGTCAGCGGCCGTCAGCCGCCGTCAGCGGCTGCTCGCGGCGGGCGGGTGGTCGAGCCGCACGCTGATGGTGACGCGCCCCTTGCCGTCCACCCGGGCCACCGCGTGCCCGGTCCGCTCGGCACCGTCCAGATCCAGCGATATCGGCCAGCCCTCACCGGTGAAGTTCCGCCACCAGAGCTTGCGTTCGGGCAGGGCGACGGCGATCGTGACGCCGTCGGCGGCGCGCCGATAGCTGACCGGCGTACTGAAGGTGCGCCCCGATCGCCGCCCCGTATAGGTCACCACCGTGAGCCGCCCGCTCACCCACCGCCCCCACCGGGGAGAGGCGCGCAGCCCGACCATCCAGGCATTGAACCGGCCGGTGACCCGCTTCGGAAGCGGCCCTTTGTACCGCACACCATCCTCCAGGCGCCGAGGGACAGGGGAGTTGTGGCGTCACGGTAGCTCCGCGGGTGGCACCCACTGGTCCCGCGACCCCGAAGTGAGAGAGAAGGACCCCGAGCTCTCTCGTGTACGTGGCGCTTGAGCGTATTGACCGTTCATGAACTGGCCCCGCTGACCTGGAACCACACCGCCTTCCCGGGGCCCGGTCCGTGGTGGCAGACACCCCAGTCGGTGGCCGAGCTGCCGATGATGAGCAGCCCTCGGCCGCTCTCGGCGTCGGCCGTGTCCCGGGCAAGAGGCTGGGCGGGGAGGCCGGGGGCGTCGTCGCTCACGAGAACCCGCAGTGTGCCGTACGGTCCCCACTCGGCGTAGAGGGTGACGGGTGCCGAGCAGCCGCTGGTCCGGCAGGCGTTGACGGCATTGGTGACGGCCTCGGAGGTCAGCAGCAGAGCGGTATCCGTTAAGTCGGTGCGCTTCGCGGTGTGCAGGGCGGTGCGGACGGCTTCCCGGGCGGTACGGACCCAACCGGGGTCGGGCGGGAAGACGAGGGAGAAGTCGGCGCGGGGGAACTGGGCGCTCATGGTGATGTTGCCTCCTTCGGCCAACGGCCGTTCGGCGGACGCCGGTTGGGCGATGTGCCTTCGACGGTAGAGATGTAGGTTTAGCTAGCGCAACCTAATGTCGGAAATTCCCTCTCGCGAGTGGACCGCTCGCCGCAAAAGCGGGCAGACTGCGCCTGATCCACGAAGGGAGTCGCGCGATGGGGTTGCGGGCCAACCCGACCCAACGGCAACGACGGCTGGGCGAGGAGCTACGGAAGCTGCGCGAGGCGAGTGGCTTGTCAGCAACGGAGGCGGGAGCCCACGCGGGGCTCGGGCGAGCGCACATGAGTCACATCGAGACGGGCCGCACGGCCATCCCGGAGGAGAAACTACGGGCTCTCGCGGAGGCGTACGGTTGCACAAGCCATCCCTTGGTCGAAGGGTTGTGTGAGCTGAGCCGGGCCACAGGTCGGGGGTGGTGGTCGCCCTACAAAGTCAGCCACAACGCCCGAGCCCTCGATCTCGCGGAGCTGGAGGCGAGTGCCGTGGCGCACCGCTCGTTCCAGTGGATGTATGTGCCAGGTCTACTCCAGACGGCGGAGTACATGCGCTACCTGTTCGAGAGCGGGCAGCCGGACAGCCCGCAAGTGATCGATGCGGGCGTTGAGTTCCGGCAGCGGCGACAGCACGTGCTGGCCGACGGATCGCAGCTCTTCCATGCGGTCATCCATGAAGCCGCCCTCCTGATGAAGTTCGTGCCCGGCGACGTCATGCGCCGCCAGATCGAGCACCTCGTCGCCATGGCCGAGTTGCCTCATGTGCGCATCCAGCTGCTGCCGTTCAGGTCGGACGTCAACTCGACGACGCCGGGAGCACCTTTCAGCCTCTTGGACAGTCGGGTCCCCGAACTGAGCACGGTCTATGTCGAGCATCCAGTCTCCTCCGCCTTTCTCGGAGACCGTGAGCATCTGACCCAGTACAACTCGGCCTTCGAGCACCTCAGCGCGGTGGCTCTCCCGCCCATTGCCCTCCAGGGCGAACGCAAGTGCTATACCGAGAGGGATTCACTCCAGCTCATCCAGCACTTGCTGTACACCTTGTGAAGGGGAGTCCTGGGCATGTCCTGTTGGCGCAAGTCGAGTTTCAGCAGTGGTCAAGTCAGCGCGGAGTGCGTCGAGGTCTCGGCACCGTCTGCCGACCTCATACTCATCCGCGAAAGCGACGCCCCGGCCGCCGTCATTGCCACGGAGCCAGCCCCGTGGGCTGCCTTCCTCCGAGGGCTCAAGCGGGGCGATTTCGACCATCTGTCGGGGAGTGTGTGACCGTCGTGGCCGCGTTCCTGCGCTGGGGCCGGTTGTGCGGTGCGGGTTTCGTCTCGCGCCTTCGGCGCCATTGAGCATGGGGGACGGGGGTGGGGGCGCGGGCCTCGCCGCCGACCGACGGGCCGGTGGTGGTGGGCCCCGGTGGCGGCTCCTGTGCTCCTGGGCTGGGTCCCGGCCGGACTGACGGCCCCTCCGGGTACCCCTCTCGAAAACGCTTGATCTGAAGCAACTAATTTATCAAAGGTTTTCCAGGGGGTACCCCACCCCCGGCGGTCCGGCATCGGCATAAGCCCCTGAGTACGGGAGCCGCCACCGGCCTCGCCACCCACGGCCCTGCGGTCGGCGTCGAGGCCCGCGCCCCCCACCCCCGGGCCCCATGCTCAAAGGCGCCGAAGGCGCGAGACGAAACCGCCAGTCGCCCGACGGCTCCCAGACCGCACAGCCCTGGGCGAAAAGCCCACGCGCTGGTGTTCGCCATGTCTCCGATTCTCCCGGAATTGAGGACAGAAGCTGTCCGCAGTGGCTCCTACTGTCGTTCTTGGCCGAGGAACACGGGACCAACCGAAGGCGGAGATCATGACCGAGACCCTGAGCGAGTCGGCGACTCTCACCGGCGAGCGTGCCGACCTGCTGCGGACGTTGAGCAAGCACCGGGACTTCCTGCGCTTCACCACTCGCGATCTCACCGACGAGCAGGCCGGGCTGCGCACCACCGTCAGCGCACTGTGCCTGGGCGGTCTGGTCAAGCACGTCGCCGCGGTGGAGCGGACCTGGGTGGACTTCATCCTGGACGGCCCGTCGGCCATGCCCGACTTCACCGCCATGACCGAGGCCGACTTCGCCAAGCGGGCCGACGAGTTCCGGCTGCTGCCCGGCGAGACGCTGGCCGGCGTACTGGCTGAGTACGCGGCGGTGGCCCACCGGACCGACGAGCTGATCGCCGCCCTGCCCGACCTGGACGCGACCCAGCCGCTGCCGGAGGCGCCGTGGTTCGAGTCCGGCGTGCGCTGGTCGGCCCGTCAGGTGCTGCTGCAGGTCATCGCCGAGACCGCGCAGCACGCCGGGCACGCCGACATCATTCGCGAGTCCCTGGACGGCGCCAAGACCATGGGATGAACGGGAAGTTGAGACGAGAGCGTCAGCCGTCCGACGGCTCCCAGACCGCGCAGTCGTGGGCGAAGAGCACACGGCGGGGGTCGAAGTCGACGAGGCGGTCCAGCCAGGGGCGGTACGGGGGAAGGGGCTGCGCCACGCCGTCGAGGGCGGCCCTGCGGGCCAGGTGGTCCGAGGTGAACTCGGAGGCGAAGTCATGTGCCTGACCGGCGAGGATCACCGTGCCGTCGGACTGGCGGACGACCAGCGACTGATGGCCGTCGGTGTGGCCGGGGGTGGGGACGATGTGGACGCCCGCCCAGATCTCGCTCTCCCCGGCGAGCTCCTCATACGTGGCGCCGGGGAAGTCCAGCAGCTCGTCGAACGTATAGTCGCCTCCGCGCGCGGTGGCCAGCTCCACGTCCTGGACCAGGACCGGCCTGCCGCCCAGCAGGGGGTTGCCGCCGCAGTGGTCGAAGTGGAGGTGGCAGTTCACGACGAGGGAGACGTCCGCGAGGGCGACCCCGGCCGCCGCCAGCGCGTCCGGCAGGGCGCGGCGGCGGGGTCGGTAGTGCGCCTCGGTCCCGGGGTCGGCGGCGCCGATACCGGTGTCGAAGAGGACCAGCCCACGGTCGTGCCGTACGAGATAGGCGAGTACGGGTTCGACCCGTGGCTCCGGGCCGCCGGTTTCGAGGGCGGGGCGGACGAAGTAGCCGAGGTCGAGGCGGCGCACGGAGATGTCGTTGGCCATCCCGCCATGGTCGCGTGGTGCAAGGCCCGCCCGCACGGGGCGTTTGCCGAGAGCAGAGCGGCAAGTGGCTAGCGATGGACCAGCAGGGCCGTGGCGATGGCGACCTGAGCCGGTTCCAGCGCGGTCTTGCCGTCTTCGATGTCCCAGAGGGCGTTCTGCAGGACGCGGCCGAGGGTCCAGCCGGTGGCTCGCTGCCGGTCCAGATCGAGGGCCTCGGTCAGCAGGTCGAAGCGGCGGAGTACCGCGCGGGTGGGGTCACCGGTGGCCAGGACCTCGTCCCAGCGGTTGTCCAGCGCCGGGAGGAGTTCGAAGCCGGGGTCGCCAGTGAGCGGTTCGGGGTCGATGGCCAGCCAGGGCTCGCGTTCACCGGCGAGGATGTTGTCGTAGTGGAGATCCCAGTGCAGCAGCCGGTCTCCGGGTTCGTCGAGGAGTTCGGCCACGGCGGAGGCGCAGGCGCGGACCAGCCGCTGTTCGGCCGGGTCGCGCAGGCCCGGTACGGCGTCGGGCGTCCGCTCGAGCATGGCGGCGGCGATGTCGGACAGCCGGCGCAGGCCGCCGGGGGCGGGTACCGAGGTCAGCCGGGCCAGCAGGTCGGCCAGGACGCGTATCGCGGCGGTGTCGTCGGGCAGCGAGGAGAGCGGACGGGACGCGTCCAGCCGCTCCAGCAGCATGGTGCCCGTGTCCGGGTCGTGGTCGAGCAGGAGCACCACGCCGTTGCCGTTCCAGGTCCGCAGGCCCAGCGGGGTGCCCTCGGTCTCCTCCCTGACCTGCTGGAGCCTCAGGACCGAGGGTGTTCCGTCCGGGCCGGTCACCGGGAGGACGAGCGAGGCCATGCCGTGGGCGGCGGCACCGGCGGGGCGCAGATCCCAGCGGTCGAGGAAGTCGGCGGCCAGCCGGGGCAGCTCGGCGAGCCAGGCGCGTCCGGTGGCGTCGTGCTCGCCGAACGACGCGGCGAAGGATTCGGGGACGTCGATGCGCCGGTTCGGTGGGGTCATCAGGGGTGGTCTCCGGCGTCGGGCGAGCGCAGGTAGTTGTAGACCGTGGCGCGGGAGACGCCCAGCAGTTCGGTGACCACCTGGACGGAGTGCTTCACCTGGAGGTAGCCGCTGGTCTTGAGGGTGCGGACGAGTTCCTTCTTGGCGGGGGTGCCCAGGCTGCGCGGGGTCTGGCCGCGGGCGGCGGCGAATTCCTCGATGACGGTGCGCAGCTCCGCGGCGGTGCGGGCGCGGAGGGTTTCGGTGAGCGGCTGCTCCTGCTCATCGGTCCGGACGAGGTTGGTGAGGCTGCGGGCGACGCTCGCGAAGAGGGAGACGTCCAGGTTGAGGCAGATGGCGGCGACGTACTGGCCCGCGCTGTTCTTGATGCCGATCGAGGTGCTCTTCGCCGGGCGGCCGTCCGGGAAGCGGTTGGCGTAGTTCTGGACGATGTCGGGGAAGCCGGGGTCCCGCATCCGGGCCAGGCCCAGCTCGGTGGCGGGCTGGCCCACCTCGCGGCCGGAGAGATTGCTCTCGATGGCGCGGATGGACTGGTCGGGGTTGCGCAGATCGTGGAGGACCACCTCGCACAGCCCGGGGAACATCCGGCCGAGGGCGACCACGATCTTCTCGGCCTCGCGGAGCAGCAGTTCGTCCTCGGGGGTTCCCGTCGTCTCCTGACGCCTCTCCTCGGTCATCGCTCATCGCCCTCCGGCGCGAAGGGCGTGAAGAGCTCCGTCATCGTCGGCGTCGCCTTCAGGCCCGACCCGGTCAGCAGCACCACCGTGGTCTCACCGGGGCGGATCGCGCCCCGGGCCCGGAAGACCTCGATCGCGGCGGCGGCCGTCGCGCTGGTGGGCTCCGCGTAGAGCCCCATCGCGGCCAGCCGGCGGACCGCCGAGGCGATCGCGTCCTCCGGGATGGCCGCCATGTCGCCGTCCGAGCGGCGGATGGCGCGCAGCACCTCGGGGAAGCGGACGGGCTCGCGGATGGCCGTGCCCTCGGCGATGGTCGGGGCGTGCAGAGACGGCACGGGAGTCTCGCTGCCCGCGCGGAACGCGGCGTGCAGCGGGGCGCAGTGGGCGGGCTGGGCCACCAGCAGCCGGGGGCGACGGGCGATCTGGCCCGCGGCGAGGAGCTCGGAGAAGCCGAGGTCGCAGCCGAGTACGGTGCTGCCCGCGCCCGCCACGGTCACCACGGCGTCCGGTGCGGTGAAGCCCAGGTCCTCCCACAGCTCGTACGCCAGGGTTTTGGTGCCCTGGAGGAAGAAGGGGTGCCAGTTGTGGCTGGCGTAGTACGTATGGGCCGACTGGCGCAGCGCCTCCGCGGCGGTGGCGTCCCGGTCGCCCGGCACCAGCTGGACCTCGGCGCCGTAGGCCCGGCTCTGGAGGATCTTCGCGGGGGAGGTGGTGGCGGGGGTGAGGATCCGGGCCCGGATGCCGGCGGCGGCGCAGTACGCGGAGATGGAGGCCCCGCCGTTGCCGGAGCTGTCCTCGATGACCTCGCGTACGCCGCGCTGGGCGAGGAGCGAGATCATCACGCTGGTGCCGCGGTCCTTGAAGCTGCCGGTGGGGCTGAACCACTCCAGCTTGAAGAGAAGCCGATCCTCTCCCCAGCTCTTCTCGAGCAGCGGGGTGCACCCTTCTCCCAGTGACACCGGGGCATCGATGCGCACCGGGAGGGCCGCTCGGTAGCGCCATAGTGACCGGGCCCCGGTGTCCACCTGCTCGCGGGTGATGCCGGGCAGTGCGGAGACGGTGAGGGGAGCCCCGTCATCGCCGCACCAGCGAGGGTCGTCGATCGGGTATGTGGCGCCGGAGCGCTCGTCGACGTAGTGGGGTTCGGATCGTGGTTCAGCTCGCACCTTGGATATTTTGTCTAGCTGTGTATATCCAGTCAAGGGAGTGATGGGCTGCTCGAGCTCACCGCGAGTGCCGTGCGAGGGCCGCTCAAGGGTGGGCGAACAGCCGTTCCAGCACCACCGCGACCCCGTCGTCCTCGTTCGCCGGTGCCACCTCGTCGGCCATCGCCTTCAGATCCGGATGGGCATTGCCCATCGCGACCCCGTATCCGGCCCAGCCCAGCAGCGGGATGTCATTGGGCATGTCGCCGAACGCGATCGTCTCGGCGGGGGTGAACCCCATGCGATCGGCGGCCAGTTGGAGCCCCACCGACTTGTCCGTCCCGGCGGGAAGCACCTCGATCATGCCCTTCTCGGAGTGGGTCACCGCCACCTCGCCCGCGCCCACCCGCTCCGCGGCCGCCGCCACCAGCCCGTCCGCCACCGTCCGGTGGCGCATCAGCACCTTCTCGATCGGCGCCGCCCACAGCTCCTCCCGCTCGGCCAGCCCCCACTCCGGACGCGTCCGGTCGGTGAAGCGGGCGGTGACGACGAAGCGGTTCTCGGGCGCCGCGGTCACCACGGCGAGCTCCAGCGGTCCCGCACCCAGCGCCTCCTCGGTGCGCTCCACCACCGACCGGGCCAGCTCCCGGTCCAGCGACGCCGAGACCAGCAGCCGGTCCGCGGAGGCGTCGTACAGCTGCGCGCCCTGCCCGCACACCGCGAGCCCCCGGTAGCCGATCGCCACCAGGAACTCCCGGCAGGACGCGGCCGGGCGCCCGGTGACCACCAGGTGCCGCGCCCCGGCAGCCCGGATCAGGGCCAGCGCCTCACGGTTGCGCGGCGAGACCGTCAGATCCCCGCGCAGCAGGGTGCCGTCGAGGTCGGTGGCCACCAGCGGGAAGCGGGGCCGCCCGGCGGTACGGGGCCGGGGGAGCAGCGCGCCCGGAGCGGGCAGGGCTCCCGGTGGGCCGGAGGCGGATACGGACGTGGGTCCGGACGTGGGTCCGGAAGTGGATACGGACGTGGATACGGAAGAAGCGGCAGCGGCAGCGGCGTCGGCGGTGTGCACGGTGGCCGGTGGTCCCTTTCGTCACGCTCATCGTGCTCATTCCGCGTCGATCAGCGCGACACATGGAGCCCCTGAACCATGTCGGCATGTGAACTCATGTCGACCTTGCGGAACAGAGAATGGCGGCTCCGCCGGGGACGATCAAGCCGTGCAGATCACGGCCACCTGCTTCGGCAGCCGGTACGGCAGCGAGCCGTACCACGCGCTCGACAGCGCGAAGCCGAAGGAGAGACAGATGACCCCGCCGACCGCGTCCATCCAGAAGTGGTTGGCGGTGGCGACGATCACCAGCAGCGTGGCCGAGGGGTAGAGCAGCCCCAGCGCCTTCACCCATACCGGGCGGGCCAGCGTCGCGATGGTCAACCCGCACCACAGCGACCAGCCGATGTGCATCGAGGGCATCGCCGCGTACTGGTTCGACATATCGGCGAGGTTTCCCGAGGCCATCGAGCCCCAGGTGTTGTGCACCACCACGGTGTCGATGAAGTGGCCGCCGTTCATCAGCCGGGGCGGGGCCAGCGGGAAGAAGTAGTAGCCGAGCAGGGCCACACCCGTGGTCGCGAAGAGCGCCAGCCGGGTGGCGGCGTAACGGCCCGGATGCCAGTGGTAGAGCCACACCAGCACGCTGAGCGTCACGATGAAGTGGAGCGTGGCGTAGTAGTAGTTCATGCCCACGATCAGCCAGCTGACCGAGTCGACCGCATGGTTGACGCCCCGCTCGAAGGCCATTCCGAACCGGTGCTCCCACTCCCAGATCCAGCTCGCGTTGCGCAGCGCCTCCGGCCGCTGCTCCGGGACGGCGTTGCGGATCAGCGAATACGTCCAGTAACTGACGGCGATGAGGACGATCTCGAACCAGAGCCGGGGCCTTCTGGGGGTACGCAACCGGTCCATCAGGGTGAGGCCCGGTGCCCGTTCCGCGTCGGTGTCCGCGATGGGTGCCGGGGTGGCTGTTCGGCCTGCCGTGGTCCTGATCGTCGCTCCACCCATAGGGCAACAGTCTGCCAGACGACGTCCACCCGCAGATCATCCACGGCATCGGGTCTTCGTTGCTTATGTCCTGGTCCAGGAGGTCCTCCAAGGGGCGTATGCCCCTATACGTCCACCGGTTGCCGGGCCACTGGACGAGGGCCCGGACGGGGCTTTCCCCTACCCGCCCCTTCCCGTCACCAGGGGCTCCGCCCCTGGACCCCGGGGCTGGGGCGGAGCCCCACCTTCCAGCCCCTCCAGGGGGCACCTCCCAGCGGTAGCTGGGGGAGATTGAGGAGCGGGGTCTGGGGCGGAGCCCCAGTTGTGGGAAGGGGCGGGGAGGGGAGCAGCCCGCCGCAGGCGTCAACCCCCGCCGAACACCCCTAAGCGCTCCGCTGGAAGTGCCCTGACCTGTGGTCGATCGTCCGCGGCGCCGTCGTGGCTGGTCGCGCCCACGTGGCGGAGCCGCACATCGACAC
>NZ_JBHYVB010000158.1:10828-27446 GCF_042750115.1 Streptomyces sp. NPDC059455 | reverse complement strand
CCCCCGGCCGCCACCCGCTACCGCACCGCCCCCGATCTCCTCGCGGCCGCGGACGAGTAAACCGACACACCGACAAGTTGATTCTTTACGGCTTCTATGTACCCAGCACCTTTGATGGCGGGTGTCGGGAAACACCTCGCTCAGCGCGTTCCAGAAGCCCAGCGCACCGTCGCCGACGGCCAGGACCGGGGCACGCATACCCCGGCGGGCGCAATCCCGCAGCAGTCCCGCCCACGCTTCGGACGACTCGCGGTAGCCGTCTGTCATCGCGATCAGCTCCTTCGTGCCGTCCGCCCGCACCCCCATCAGCACCAGGACTGTGGCCTTCGCCTCCTCCAGACGTATCCGCAGGTGAACGCCGTCCGCCCAGACATACAACGTGAGCCATCGCCGCATTTCAGAGGAACACCCGCGCTGTTCTGCCAGCGGCAGAACAGCGGCCCGACCGGACTCGACGATCACTACTGTCCAGTCGCATGACGACGATTACAACGCGCATGGTCGAGTACCCGGCCGACGGTCTGACGATGATCGGGCACCTCGCACTCCCGGCCGGAGTCGACCGCCGGCCCGCGGTGCTGCTCGGGCCAGAGGGCATGGGGCTCAGCGACGTCGAGCGCCACCGGGCCGATGCTCTCGCCGAGCTGGGATACGTAGCGCTGGCCTTCGACCTTCACGGCGGGCGCTATTTGGGCGACCCCGAGGAGATGCTTGCCCGTTGCATGCCGCTGCTCGCCAACCCCGACCGGATGCGGGGCATCGGCCACGCGGCGCTCGACGTGTTGCGCGCCGAGCCGCGGACCGACCCCGACCGGATCGCCGCCGTCGGCTACGGCACCGGGGGCGCCGTCGGGCTGGAACTCGGGCGCGACGGCGTCAACCTGCGCGCGATCGCGACAGTCAACGCGCTGACCACGGGCCGACCAGGCGAGGCGGCGCGCATCCGCTGCCCGGTGTGGGCCGGGGTCGGGTCGGAAGACCCGATCATGCCGCCCGCGCAACGGGGCGCGTTCACCGCCGAGATGCAGGCCGCGGGCGTCGACTGGCGCCTCGTGGTCTACGGCGGCGCCTTGCACGCCTTCCACCACCCGCCGGTCGACCACCCCGTGGTCCCCGGCGTCGGCTACCACCCACGGCACGCGCAGCGAGCCTGGCACGACATCGTCGACCTGCTCGCCGAGTGCCTGACCGTAACGGAGTGATCTGGTCGACAACCGCGATTCCGGGCCGCGGACCAGGCCCGTCGAGCGCCACCGGCTCCGGTGGTCTCACCCGCGACGCGGTCAACGGCTGGCGGGATCGGCCTGCCGCCCGGGCCCGTGGGGAGGTGCGGGCAGCCGAACGAGATCAGGTGCATCGGGTGCATGCGGGGACTCTCCTGGGGGTGTGGGAGTGGCGGGTGGGTCGGTGAAGACGGGCGTGCCGAGGTCGACCAGTTGGGGTCGGCCGTCGCCCGGCGCCCGGCTGAGGCTGTTGAGCTTGGCGGTGGCGGCGTCGAGACTGACCTGGAGTCCTTCGACTTCGCCGAGCCGGCCGTTGCCGCGAGCTTCGCGGGTGCGTTCGCGGAGGTTCTGGATGATCTCGATGAGGCGGCCCCGTTGGCGGGGGTCGATTTGGAGGACAGGGCAGCGGATGCAGGCTCCTCTGAACTAAAGACTCTGTCCTGTGCAGTGAGGTGGGTGACGAGTCGTTCGTAGTAACACTTGGTGACAGCGGCCAGGCCAGGTCCGCTGGAGTGACGCTCCAGTGTTGCGTCGATGGAGACGACTTCGTCGTGGCGACCATGTAGACATGGATCAAGGTACGGCGGCGTTGATCGCAGGGGTTGCAGGGCCGGTCGGTGCTGTAGGCGGTGCCATTGCTGGCGCTATTGGCGCAGTTCGCGGGGCACGTATTGAGTCGAAACTGGCGGGTTTCCTGCTCGTTGGTCGGGTGTGATCGAGGGTGGGGACATGCGGCGGCTGGTACCTGCCGCGCAGGAGGATCTGCGGCTGCGGGTGATCGCGGCGCTGGAGTCGGGGCGGGTTGGGACGTATGGACAGGCCGCGGAGATGTTCGGGGTGTCCTCGCGGTCGGTCGGCACCTGGTGGCGGGCGTTCCAGGCTGGTGGCCGGCAGGCCCTGCTGGTCGCGGTGCGCCAGCCACGGGCTGGGGTGGGCGAGTTGCTGAACGACTCGGCGCGCGGGGCGGTGCTGCGGGCGATGCGCGACTGCACCCCGGCCGATATCGGGCTCAGCGGCGTGCTGTGGGCCCGCGCCTCGGTGAGGGCACTGATCAAGCTGGTGTGCGGGGTGTCGATGACCGAGCAGGGGGTGGGCAAGTGGCTGAGGCGGCACGGCTTCACCCCGCAGCGATCAGCCCGCCGCTCATACCGGCAGCAGCCGGAAGCGGTGCGGGCGTGGCTCGAGGAGGAGTATCCGGCGATCGCCGCGCGGGCGAAGGGGGAGAAGGCCGGGCTGGTCTGGGCCGATCAGTGCGGCCTGCGTTCGGATACCGCCCCGCCGGGTCGTTCATGGGCGCCGACCGGGCACATCCCGCTCGTGCGGGTCAACGGCCGCCGCTTCAAGGTCAACATCATGTCCGCCGTGGCCTCGCGCGGCGCCCTGTGGTTCACCGTCTTCCCCGGCAAGTTCACCGCGAAGGTGATGTGTGCGTTCCTCGACCGCCTCGCCCGGCAGGCCGATCGCAAGGTCCACGTGATCGCGGACCGGCACCCCGTCCACCGCAGCAAGGCGGTCCGGGCCTGGCTCGATGAGAACGCCGAGCGGATCGAACTGCACCTGATGTCTGGGTAGTACAGCCCCGAACTCAACCCCGACGAGCTGCTGAACGCCGACCTGAAACACCACGTCCACGCCGCCCGCGCCACCTCCGTCGACGACCTCGCCCGCGAGACCCGGCGCTTCCTGCGACGCAGACAACGCCAACCCCGCATCGTCTGCGGCTACTTCAGAGCCCGACACGTCCGCTACGCGATCCAATAGGAAACCCACCAGTTTCGGCTCAATATGTGACCCGAAACTCCCCAACGGTCCCCTGTAAGGCCCTGCCTCGATTGACTCCCTCGAATGCACCGCCGATCAGGCATCCGTCGCCTTCTCACTCGCGGACTGATCCCGACCCTCTCCAGCACTGGTTGCCCACCACCCCTGCTGCTGCGCCCAGGGCTGGCCATGAGGCTGGCCGCGGCCGCCCCCACGGCAGCACTGCCGATCACCATCGCCGGTCGGCGCGATGCTGCGGGACACGGGCACGGCGAGGAGGCTGGTGAGGCGTGCGGCCGCCCGGCCGTATAACTCCCGTGCCACCTGGGATATCTGCCAGGCAAGCCGCACCATGCGGCACTGGTGACGCTCCAGCAGTCCGGGAGTCTGCTCCCGGAGGGTCTGCCGTCAGCAACCCTGGGTCGGACAGACCAGCCGCCGTACGCGCAGGTGGACGACGACCTGGCGGCCGTCGGCTGGCACGTCCCCTACTGTCCGGTGGTGATACCCATGCACCTTCGCCGTCGGAGTCCCACACACCGGACACAGCATCGCTGCATCCCGAGTGCGGGCCGTGACCACCACCGTGCCGCCGGCCTCCGCCACGCCCTCAGCGACCAGCGCCGAGTTCAGAAAACACCGTTCTCATAAGGGAGTTGATATCCATCACAAGATCATGATCGCGGACAGTGCTACTCGATGTCACCCGATGAGGAACTGGCCTGCTTGCCACGGCGGGCGCCGCCGTGTCCTGCACCCGGAATCCGAGGCGCAGATGGGCATCGGCTTCCCCGTCCTCGGCCGCGCCTGCGCCGCCTCCGTGACGGTCGGCCTCGGCTCCGACCTCTCCAGGCCAACAACTCCCCGGACGCTTTCACACAGATGAGGCCGGCCCGGCACCTCGACATCGCGCGTACCAACCAGCCGATACTGGAGACGGTCGGCCTGATGGAACTGGGCAAAGTCTCGGTCACCACCCGAGGGGCCCTGCACCTGGTCGCGATGGGTGGGGCCCAGCGGGGTGGGTGACATCGACCGGGTCTTGATCGCCGGAGAGGCGGTGAAGGAGCGCGGGGCCCTCGGCCATTCGAGGTCAGTATGGGGTCGGGACAGCGGAGCTGGGTATCGCCAGCAGCCAGGCACAGAGCGTGTCGCTGGCCGGGTGGCGATGCGAGTAAAGGTGTGCCGCTGCTTGCGCGGAGCATCCAGATCAGCACGGAGGATGCCGTCGATCACCGGCTTGTACGGATCCAGATCGGTCGCCCGGGGCGGCAGCTTCTTCCGGGGCTCAGGCCAGGCCGAACCCAGTGCAGACGCATTCCCACGTGCGGAGGTTCACCTCGGGCACCGACCTCGCGAAGAACACTATGGATCTCCCTAGGGCGCCGCCTCAGCCTTTGACGTCCTCCGGACGATCGGCGTAATTTTTCTGCTGAAGTAGATATTGTCAAGCTCTTTTCATGGTGCAAATCGTTTGCCCGTTATGCGCCTCAGCGGGGCGTGCTCGATTGAACGATGATTTGGAGTGGGTGATGGTGAATTCCCGATCGGACACGATTGCCGTATTCGGTGCGGGGGTTATGGGGCGCAGCATCACCGCACTGGCACTGGGGCGTGGGGTGCATGTCGTCCTGGTCGACGTCTCGGGAGACGTACTCCAGCAGGCCCGGGCGGAAATCGCCCAGCAGTTGCGGCACGGGCAGTTCATGGCCGCCTTTCCCGATGGACAGGCGGCTGGAACACTGACCACGACGCTGTCCGGCACGGACGCGGCGGACGTCGGTCTCGTGATCGAGGCGATCACCGAGGACGCCTCGCTCAAGGCGCGGATCATGGCGGAGATCTCCAGCATGCTCTCCGCCGGGGTCCCGGTGATCACCAACACCTCGGGCATCCCCATCGCCGAACTGGCGAAGTCGGTCCGGCGCCCCGGGGATCTGGCCGGGGTGCACTTTATGAATCCGGCCTATCTCATCGAGATGGTCGAGGTCATCCGTGGTCCGCAGACCGGCGACGACGCCATGGCCGCGATCCAGTCCTTCCTGGAGCGGCTGGGGAAGAAGACGGTCGTCGTGCGCGACGCACCGGGGTTCGTCACCAGCAGGCTGCTGCATCCCATGATCAATGAAGCGGCGAGGGTCGTGGCCGAGGGCACCGCGAGCGTCGAGTCCGTGGACCGGCTGATGCATGGATGTCTCGGTCACCCCACCGGGCCGCTGCGCACCGCTGATCTGATCGGGCTGGACAATCTCGTGGACGCTCTTCGGCTGCTTGCGGAGCGGACCGGAAATTCCACCTTCGAGCCCTGTGAACTGCTCATGGAGAAGGTGCGGCGCGGAGATCTGGGGCGCAAGACGGGGCGGGGTTTCTATGACTACGGAAAGGTACTTTCGTGAATATGGACCAGCCGATCGCCGCTGAGGGGATCGAACGGGCGATTACGGCCTTTGTCTCGGAGCGAGTGAAGGCGGAGGTTCCCGTCGGTCAGGATCTCTTCGATTCGGGGCTGGTGTCGTCGATGTTCGCGATGGAGCTCGTGGTCTATCTGGAGCAGGAGTTCTCGGTGCAGATCCTGGGGGATGACCTCAAGCGGGACAACTTCCGTTCCATCGGGGCCATGACCGCTCTGGTGGGGCGTCTGCTCGGCGCCGGGCAATCCGCCGATGCCTGAGCCGCTCGCCGGTGCGCGTGAGCTCGTGGACGACCTCGTCGGCGACCGGGCCGCGGAGTGGGACCGGGCTGGTCTGATCCCCGACGACGTGCTGCGGACGCTGGCCGTCCGCGGCCTGTTGTGCGCGGGGGTGCCGGAGACCTTCGGCGGACTTGGGGCGAGCAGCGCCGCGAACGGCGAGTTCACGGCGTATGTCGGCAGCCGGTGCAGTTCGCTGCGGAGTGTGATGACGTCGCAGGGCATGGCCGCGTGGACGATCCAGCGCCTGGGCGGTCCGCGGCAGCACGCGGAGTATCTGCCGAAGCTGGCCGGTGGCCGGCTCGCCGCCATCGCGTTCAGTGAGCCGGAGGCGGGCAGTGACCTGTCGGCGATGACCACGACCATCGAACCGGAGGGTGAGACCGTCGTCGTCCGCGGGCAGAAGGTCTGGACGACCGCTGCCCACTACGCCGATCTGATCGTCGTCGTCGGCCGCTACGGCTCCGGGGCAGCCGCTGTGGTGGTACCCGCGTCGGCTCCGGGCGTCACGGTGCGTCGGGTGCCGCGGCCGTCCGGCTGCCGGGCGGCCGGACACGCGGATGTGCACCTCGACGATGTGCGGCTGCCCACCAGTGCGGTGCTCGGCGGTGGGCAGCCGTTGATGCTGCTGGTGACGACGGCGCTGGCGTACGGGCGGATCTCGGTCGCCTGGGGCTGCGTGGGCATCCTGCGGGCCTGTCTGGACGCCGCCGGTGGCCACGCCCGTATCCGGCGGCAGTTCGGCAAGCCGCTCGCCCAACACCAGCTGGTCGGCCGTCACCTGGCGGATCTGCTGACCGCCGAACAGATCGCCAGCCGGGTGTGTGAGCACGCCAGCCGGTGTTGGGACAGCGGCTCCCCGGACATGGTCGTCGCGACCGTCCTGGCCAAGCAGGTGAGCGCGGTCCAGGCCGCGCGGGGCGCCGCCACGGCGGTGCAGGTCCTGGGCTCGGCCGCCGCGCGCGAGGGCCATGTGGTCGAGCGCGCGTACCGCGATGCGAAGCTCATGGAGCTCATCGAGGGCAGTACGGAGATCTGCCAGTTGATTCTCGCCGACCACGCCGTGTCGATGTCGACGTCCGCGTCATGACCCAAGGAAGCACTGTGGTCCAACAGCCCCCGTTGGTGAAGTGCCTGGTGTGGGATCTGGACAACACCCTGTGGCAGGGCACACTTCTGGAAGACGGCCGGGTGACGCTTCCCGGTCCGGTCAGGGAGCTGATTGCCGAACTGGACAGCCGTGGCATCCTCCAGTCGGTCGCCAGCAAGAACGACCACGACCAGGCATGGAAACAGCTCCAAGCGCTGGGCGTGGCCGAGTACTTCGTACTGCCGCGCATCGGATGGGGCCCGAAGTCCGATGCGGTGCGCGAGATCGCCGCCGAACTCAACTTCGCGCCCGCCACGATCGCCTTCGTCGACGACCAGCCGGCCGAGCGCGCGGAAGTCCAGTTCCATCTGCCCGAGGTCCGCTGCTACCCGGCCGAGGAACTCTCCGGTCTCGCCGCTCTGCCGGAGTTCAGCCCCCCGACGGTGACGGTGGACGCGCGGCGCCGTCGCCAGATGTATCAGGCCGGATTCCAGCGGAAGGCGGCCGAGGAGGAGTTCACCGGGCCGAGTGAGGACTTCCTGCGCTCCCTCGCACTGGTGATGGACATCGGCCGCGCCACCGAGGAACAGCTCTCCCGCGTCGAGGAGCTGACCTTGCGCACCAGTCAGATGAACGCCACTGGCGTACATTACTCCCTCGCGGATCTGCGGACGCTGCTGGCCGATCCGCGCCATGAGGTGCTGGTGACCGTGCTCACCGACCGGTTCGGACCGCATGGCGCGGTCGGTTTGCAACTGCTGGAGAAGCATCCGCGGGTCTGGAATCTGAAGCTGCTGGCCACCTCCTGCCGTGTGGTGTCCTTCGGCGCCGGCTCGGTGATCCTCAACTGGCTCGTCGACGAAGCCTCCCGCGCGGGCGTCCACCTGGTGGCGGACTTCCGGCGCACCGAACGCAACCGGATGATGGACATCGCCTACCGCTTCGCCGGTTTCACCGACGAGGCGTGCGACTGCCGGGCCGGGCTGCCCGCACCCGCACACGAGGACATCCAGCGGCTGCATCTGATTCCGGAGCCACATGCCCCGTCGCCGACGGTGAAGCTCAACGCCGTCAGCCTCCAGGGCGGCTGATCCCTCCCCGGGGGGGGGGGGGGGCCCGCCCGCGCGGGGGCAGCCCCCCCCGCGGGGCGGCGGCGCCCCCCCCCCCCCCCCCCCCCCGGGACCAGAAACGGGCGAAAAGCCGAGAATCAGACGAGAACGGACGAGAGAAGATCCGGAGAAGGTGGACGACACATGGCGAACCAGGTAGGACTCCCGGCCGCGCTCTCGGAGTACATCCGGGAGTCCTCCCTGCGTGAGGACGAGATCCTGCGGCAGCTGCGGGAGACCACGGCGGAGCTGCCCGCGGGCAGCGCGATGCAGGTCATGCCCGAGGAGGGGCAGCTGCTGACGCTCCTGGCCGGTCTCACCCCGGCCCGGAGGATCCTGGAGATCGGCACGTTCACCGGATACAGCACCTTGTGCCTGGCCCGTGCGCTCGCCCCCGGCGGACGGCTGATCACCTGTGACATCACCGACCGCTGGCCGCGGATCGGCGCCGATTACTGGGCCAAGGCGGGCGTCGAGGCGCGGATCGACCTTCGTGTCGGTGCCGCGGCCGACACTCTCAAGGCCATCTTCACGGAGGAGGGCCCCGGCACCTTCGACTTCGTGTTCATCGACGCCGACAAGCAGGGCTACCCGGACTACTACGAGATGGCGCTGACGCTCCTTGACGACCGCGGCCTGATCGTGGTCGACAACACCCTGTTCTTCGGCAAGGTCGTGGACCCCGACGCGCAGGATCCCGACACCACCGGGATCCGCGCCTTCAACAAGCTGGTCCGTGACGATCCGCGGGTGGAGATGTCCCTGGTGCCCATGGCGGACGGGATCACACTGATCCGCAAGAAGCAGCCGACCGCGGAGAGAGCGGCCGAAGGGGAACCGGGTCCGGTTTCCCGGGCGGGTTCCCCGCCTCCGCCGTCCGCGGGGTCGCTCAGGTGACCACCCTCGGGATGAACGCCGCATGGGACCCGTCGGAGAAGCGGCGCAGTTCGACGCCGTACACCTCGGCGGGGTGCAACTGCTGACCGAGAAATGCGATCACCCGGTTGAATTCAGGCGGAAACCGGCTGGCCACAATGGCCATACGGAGCCTGCCCAGGGCCAGATTCGCCTCGATCGCGCGCAGGAACGAACCCTCGTCGATGGGATACCCCATCTCCGCCAGCAACTGCTCTCCAGTACTGCCCTGCAATTGGGCGGTGTACTCGAGCGACCGCTGGAGTATGTGGATCGGCCAGTGCCGAGCCCCGCTGCCCGCGTAGTCGAGAATTTTGGCGAGCGCACTCTGCGCGTTCCAGGTGTCGTGTGGTTCCACCACTTCCACGAGTATCGGGACACCCGAGAAATCGGTGAAGAGATGGGTGGCGCTGAAGGAGTAGCCGTCCGTGTCCGGCATGACATCCGTGGGGTTCCTGCGGATCAGCAGGAGCGAGGAGTTGGAGCCGGACGCGTTCGCCGTGGACAGCAGGTCCGGATAGCGGCCGAGGATCTCATGAAGCGGCGGTTCGGGGCTGGCCGACGTCGGGGTGAGCTGGGAGAGCCCGGTGTCGTTCTGCAACACGATGCGCTGGTTCCAGGTCTCGGGGCCCGCCCCCGGAGGCGTCTCCCGCGGGCGTGCGTGTCTGCCGGACGTCAGCTGTCCCGGGTCCGCCGGCAGCAGCGCGGGACGTTCCATCCAGGGGTCGATCGGGACGAGACAGGAGTTCAGGATGAACGCCAGGGTCTTGTACGTCCCGGCGAGGGCCAGCAGTTCGAGGATCTGCTCCTCGCTGTAGCGCTCGGCCAGCTGCTTCCATGTGCCGTCCGACACCGCCGACTTGGTGTGGAGCTCATCGACCGCCTGGAGAATGGTGGCTTCGAACGGAGTCCAGCCGGCGGTGTCCTCCGAGGCGACCCGGGCGATCTCCGTCTCGGTCATCCCGACGAACAGTCCCGCGGCGTGGTGGTGCGCCCAGACGTACGGGGCCTGTGAACGCCATGCGGTGCGCAGGATGACGAGCTCGCGTTCGCGGGCCGGCAGGATGTCGCCCGCCACATGCGTCAGCAGTGGTTGCAGCGCGGGCAGCAGCGTCGGGTGGTTGGCGATGGTCCGGTGGACGTTCGGCGGCGGCCGGTCCGCGAGGAGCCCGTTCAGTGACTGTCCGATCTCCCGGGCGTAGACCTGGCCGGCGGGTGTGACGGCGAAGTCGTCCGCGTCCTGCGGATCGATCCTGGGCCGCATTTTCTCACCTTCGTGAATTATGTTGTCGCATCGGCGTCTCATGGACGGGTGGCTCGGCGTTGTGGCTCTATTCCACCGGCCGAGGTCCAACAGTAATTGATCGTAAGGGCTTTCAAACGCCGGAGGTCTAGGGGAATCCCTAATATTCCCCGTTATGTTGGGGAGCGGTAACGGAATGGTGCGCGTTGTTCGCGACAGGAGGGATCTGTAGGGAAAATCGGAGAGTAAAAAATCCCACAACACAGAGAGAATGACGCTGTGGCCCATGGAGGCAGGGAATTGCCCGCGAAGACGATGAGTTGGGGGATCGGTGCCGTGAGCCGGAACGAGTCCATATCCGCGTCCGCTGAGCGACTCCAGGAGCGGGACACCGCCGTCGCGGTGGTGGGGCTGTCCTGCCGGCTGCCGTCCGCGGCGGATCCCGCACGGTTCTGGCGGCTGCTGACCAGCGGGTCGAGCGCGGTGTCGCAGGTGCCGCCGGGCCGCTGGAACAGCGACGCCGCGACCTCCGGCGAGACCGGCTGGGGCGCCTTCCTGGACGAAGTCGACGGCTTCGACGCGGAGTTCTTCGGGGTCTCTCCGCGTGAGGCACGGGCCATGGACCCGCAGCAGCGCCTCGCGCTGGAACTGGGCTGGGAGGTCCTGGAGGACGCGGGCCTGCCGCCCGCCGCGGTACGCGGCAGCGACACCGGGGTCTTCATCGGGATGACCGCGGATGACTACGGCGCACTGGACCGGCTCAGGGGACCGGCGTCGATCGGTCATCACACCCTGACCGGCCTGAACCGCAGCATGGCCGCGAACCGGCTGTCCTACGTCCTGGGACTTCGGGGGCCGAGCCTGGTGGTGGACACCGGGCAGTCGTCGTCGCTGGTGGCGGTGCACCTGGCGTGCGAGAGCCTGCGGCGCGGGGAGTCGGCCACGGCGCTCGCCGGCGGTGTGCACCTCAATCTGATCCCGGACAGCGCGGAGGCCGCGGCCCGGCTCGGCGCCCTGTCCCCGGACGGCCGCTGCTTCACCTTCGATGAGCGTGCCAATGGATATGTGCGTGGCGAGGGTGCGGGGATGGTCCTGCTCAAGCCCCTGGCAAGCGCGTTGGCGGACGGGGATGAGATCTACTGCGTCATCGAGGGGAGCGCGGTCGGCAACGACGGCCCCGGCGACGGCCTGACCACCCCCGACCCCGAAGGGCAGCGGGCGGTGCTCCAGACGGCCTGCGGGCGTGCGGGCGTCGACCCGGCCGAGGTCCAGTACGTCGAGCTGCACGGAACCGGGACCCGGGTGGGCGATCCGGTGGAGGCCGCGGCGCTCGGCGCGGTGTACGGGGCGGGCCGTGCCACGAACCGCCCCCTGCTGGTCGGTTCGGCGAAGACGAACGTGGGACACCTGGAGGGCGCCGCGGGCATCGTCGGCCTGTTGAAGGTCGTGCTGTCGCTGCGGAACGGTGAACTGCCGGCGAGTCTGAACTTCGAACACCCCAATCCGCGGATCCGGTTCGGCGAGTGGAACCTGGACGTGGTCACCTCGACTCGTCCCTGGCCCTATCGCGACGGCCGTGCCCTGGCCGGGGTGTCGTCGTTCGGCATGGGCGGCACCAACTGCCACCTGGTGGTGTCCGCCACCGAGCCGACGCCCGGGAACACGTCCGCGGCGACGGACCCCGACCCCGGCACGGCGGACGCCGCCCTCATGGCGGGTGGCACCGTGCCGTGGCCGTTGTCGGGCCGGACCCCCGAGGCGCTGCGCGCGCAGGCCGTCCGCCTCGCGTCCCATCTGGCGGAGAACCACCGGCTCGACCCGGTGGACGTGGGCTTCTCCCTGGCGACCACCCGGACCACGTTCGACCACCGTGCCGTCGTCCTGGTGCCGGACCGGTCGGCGGCCCCCGGCGCGCTGACGGCGCTGGCCGGCGGCGAGTCCGCGCCGGGCGTGGTGCGCGGAGCCGCCGATGTCGAGGGTGGCACGGTGTTCGTGTTCCCCGGGCAGGGGGCGCAGTGGGCGGGCATGGGCGTCCGGTTGATGGCGGAGTCCCCGGTGTTCGCACGGCGGCTGACCGAGTGTGCCGCCGCGCTCGCGCCGCATGTGGACTGGTCGTTGCCGGAGGTGCTGCGGCAGGTCGAGGGGGCGCCGTCACTGGAACGGGTGGATGTCGTCCAGCCCGCCTCCTGGGCGGTGATGGTCTCCCTCGCGGCGGTATGGCAGGCGCACGGGGTGGTCCCGGACGCGGTGGTGGGCCATTCCCAGGGAGAGATCGCGGCGGCGTGCGTGTCCGGTGCGCTCTCCCTGGAGGACGCGGCCCGGGTGGTGGCGCTGCGCGGCCAGGCCATCGCACGCCGCCTGGCGGGGCGGGGCGGCATGCTGTCGGTGGCGCTGCCGCGGGCCGAGGCAGAGGCGCGGCTGCGCCGCTGGGACGGCCGGGTGTCGATCGCGGCGGTCAACGGGCCGGGTTCGGTGGCGCTCTCCGGTGAGCTGGAGGCGCTGGACGAGCTGTTCGAGGAGCTGTCGGGCGCGGATGTGCGGGTGCGGCGGATCGCGATTGACTACGCCTCGCACTCGGCCCAGGTGGAGCGGGTGCGCGACGAGTTGACGGCCGCGCTGGAGGGCATCCGTCCCCGCCGGGCCGAGGTGCCGTTCTTCTCCACGGTGACCGGCGACTGGCTGGACACCACGGGTATGGACGCCGGGTACTGGTACCGCAATCTGCGGCGTACCGTCGGTTTCGAACCGGCCGTCAGGACACTGCTCGGCCAGGGCCATCGGGCCTTCGTCGAGGTCAGCTCCCACCCGGTGCTGACCGCCGCGGTGCAGGAGATCATCGACACGACCGACGTCACGGCGGTCGCCGTCGGCACGCTGCGCCGGGAACTGGGCGGGGCCGACCGGTTCCTGACCTGTCTGGCGGAGGTGTACGTCCGCGGGGTGCCGGTGGACTGGCCGCGGCTGTTCACCGGGACCGGTGCCCGGCGGGTGGCCCTTCCGACGTACGCGTTCCAGCGGGAGCGGTACTGGCTCCAGGGACCGGCCGGCGAAGTCGCGGTGCGGGAAGCTGTTCCGGCCGCTCCGGCGGCGGTGACCGGTCACGCCACCGATGCGGAACCGGAGCGCGCGGAGCCGGAGGGTACGGAATCCGGCACCCCGTGGACGCGCGCCGACTTGGCACGGCTGGTGCGTGCGGAGACGGCGGTGGTCCTGGGCTTCGCCGCCGCGGAGCGGGTGAACCCGGCGCGGTCCTTCAAGGAGCTGGGCTTCGACTCGGCGATGACGGTGGAGCTGGCGACCCGGCTGCGGGCCGCCACCGGACTGCGGGTGCCCAACACCGTGCTGTTCGACCATCCGACGCCGGACGCGTGCGCGGCCCATCTGGCCACACGGCTCACCGGCCCGGTGACCGGTGGCACCTCGCCGGCGCCCCGCGCCGTTCCGGAGGACGACCCGGTGGTGATCGTGGGCATGGCCTGCCGCTACCCGGGCGGGGTGACCTCGCCGGACGAGCTGTGGGAACTGGTGTCGGGCGAGGCGGATGCCATTTCCGACCTGCCCGTCAACCGGGGATGGGCGCCGGAGACGACGGCCGGCCGGGCGGGCGGGTTCCTGTACGACGCGGACCGCTTCGACGCGGCGCTGTTCGGGATATCCCCGCGCGAGGCGGAAGCCATGGACCCGCAGCAGCGGCTGGCCCTGGAGATGAGTTGGGAGGCGGTGGAACGGGCTGGGATCGCTCCGTCGTCACTGCACGGCAGCGGGACCGGGGTGTTCCTCGGGGCGATGGCCCAGGACTACGGTCCGCGGCTCCAGGACGGCTCCGGCGCCGCGGAGGGATATCTGCTGACCGGCACGTCGCCGAGCGTCCTGTCCGGCCGCGTCGCCTACGCACTGGGGCTGCGGGGGCCCGCGCTGACCGTGGACACGGCATGCTCGTCGTCACTGGTGGCGCTGCACCTGGCGGCGCAGGCGCTGCGCGGCGGAGAGTGTTCCCTGGCGCTGGCCGGTGGTGTCACCGTGATGTCGGAACCGGGGATCTTCATGGAGTTCGCCCGGCAGGGCGGCCTGTCACCCGACGGCCGCTGCAAGGCGTACGCGGAGGCCGCGGACGGCACCGGCTGGTCCGAGGGGGTGGGCGTCCTGGTCCTGGAGAGGCTGTCGGACGCGATCCGGGGCGGCCACCAGGTGCTGGCGGTGCTGCGCGGTTCCGCGGTCAACTCCGACGGGGCGTCGAACGGCCTGACCGCGCCCAGCGGCATCGCGCAGCGGCAGGTGATCGGCCAGGCCCTGTCCGGTGCCGGTCTGGCCCCGTCGGACGTGGACGCGGTGGAGGGGCACGGTACCGGTACCCGGCTGGGTGACCCGATCGAGGCCCAGGCGCTCCTCGCGACCTATGGACAGGACCGGGACCCGGACCGTCCGCTGCTACTGGGGTCGCTCAAGTCCAACATCGGGCACACCCAGGCCGCCGCCGGTGTCGCGGGCGTCATCAAGATGATCCTGGCGATGCGGCACGGCGTATTGCCCCGGACGCTGCATGTGGACGCGCCGTCGTCGCAGGTGGACTGGTCGGCCGGGGCGGTGGAACTGCTCACCGGGGCCACCCCGTGGCCGGCGGCCGAGCGGCCCCGCCGCGCGGGCGTGTCGTCGTTCGGGATCAGTGGCACCAACGCGCATGTGATCGTCGAACAGCCACCGGGGGATCGGCCTGATCGGCTCGCCGCGCGCCCACCGGCCGGGTCGCCGGCGAAGGTCCGGCCCGGTGTGGCGCCATGGCCGGTCTCGGCGCGTACCGAGGCCGCGCTGGACGCGCAGCTGGACCGGCTGGCCGCTTTTGTGGCCGACACCGGTGCTGCGGCACCGGACATCGGCTACTCCCTGGCCACGACACGCTCCGAACTGGAACATCGCGCCGTCCTCCTGGCCACGACGGACACCGTGGGGGACGGTGGCACACCGCCCCTGAAGGTGGCCGAGGGCATGGCGG
Source organism: Streptomyces sp. NPDC059455 (assembly GCF_042750115.1). Lineage (NCBI taxonomy): Bacteria > Bacillati > Actinomycetota > Actinomycetes > Kitasatosporales > Streptomycetaceae > Streptomyces > Streptomyces sp. NPDC059455. The sequence continues at coordinate 12,426 of NZ_JBHYVB010000158.1, read as the reverse complement.
GCGACCCCGGCTCGATGGCGCTGCTGTTCGCCGGTCAGGGCGCCCAGCGGCTGGGCATGGGGCGCGAATTGCACGGCCGGTACCCGGTGTTCGCCGCGGCGTGGAACGAGGTGTGCACGCTGCTGGACGGCGAGCTGGAACGGCCGCTGACCGAGGTGGTGTTCGGCGATGACGCGGAACCGCTGAACAGCACGGCATACGCCCAGCCCGCGCTGTTCGCCCTCGAGGTGGCCCTGTTCCGGCTGCTGGAGTCATGGGGGGTGGCGCCGGATCTGCTGATCGGGCATTCGGTCGGGGAGATCGCGGCGGCCCATGTGGCCGGGGTGCTGTCCCTGTCCGACGCGTGCACCCTCGTCGCCGCCCGCGCCCGGCTGATGCAGGCGCTGCCGGAAGGCGGGGCCATGGTCGCGCTGCGGGCCACCGAGGACGAGGTGGCGCCGCTGCTCACCGGCTCCGCGGACCGGGTGGGACTCGCCGCCGTCAACGGCCCGGAGGCAGTGGTGGTGTCCGGGGCGGCCGACGCGGTGGAGGCGATTGCGGACCGGTTCGCCGCCGACGGCCGCAAGGTGACCCGGCTGCCGGTCAGCCACGCGTTCCACTCCCCGCTGATGGCGCCGATGCTGGAGGACTTCCGCGCGGTCGTCGAGGGCCTGGTCTTCGGCGAGCCGCGGACCCCGATCGTCTCGACGGTCACGGGTGAGCGGATCGACGCGGAGCGGATCCGTACCGCCGACTACTGGGTTCAGCACGTCAGGCTGACGGTGCGGTTCGCCGACGCGGTCGGCGCCGCGGCACGGGCCGGTGCGCGCACCTTCCTCGAACTGGGCCCGGACGCCACGCTGTCGGTGCTGACGCAGGACGCCCTGCCTGATGTGGCGGACGTGGAAGCCGTGTCCCCGCTGGGCAAGGACCGCGGCGAGGAGTCCACGGCGGTGACGGCCGCCGCCCGGCTGTATGTGCGGGGTGTACCGATCCGGTGGCCCGAACTGTTCGCCGGTACCGGCGCGCGCCGGATCGCGCTGCCGACCTACGCGTTCCAGCGGGAGCGGTACTGGACCACGCCCGTCGCCGGCACATCGGCGACCGGTGCGGTCCCGGCGGGGCTCGGCGGTGTGGACCATCCGCTGCTCGGCGCGGTCGTGGAACTGCCCGAGACCGGTGGTCTGCTGTGCACCGGCCTGCTGTCGGCGGCGGCGCTGCCGTGGCCGGCCGACCATGGGGTGGCCGGGCAGGTGACCTTCCCCGGTGCCGGATTCGTCGAGCTGGCGATACGGGCGGGCGACGAGGTCGGCTGCGCCCTCGTCGAGGAGTTGGCCCTGGTCGCTCCGCTGGTGTTGTCCGGGCAGGACGACGGCGGGGTGCGGATCCAGGTGGCGCTCGGTGGCCCCGGCGACGACGGCCGGCGCACCCTGAGCATCCACTCGCGGCCCGTCCACGCGCCGGACGCGCCGTGGACGCGGCACGCCACCGGCACACTTGCGCCGGGCGCCCCCGCGGGCGCCGCCGATGACGGGCGGGCGTGGCCGCCCCCGGCCCCCGTCACCCTCGTTGGAGGCGCGTTAGATGTACGGGGGGCGGGCGCCCGGGGGGGCGCCCCG
>NZ_JBHYVB010000158.1:0-10818 GCF_042750115.1 Streptomyces sp. NPDC059455 | reverse complement strand
GGCGGCCGCGCTACCCCACTAACTCGAGGATTAATTTGAGGGGCGGCGGGCCTCGGGGCTGGCCCACGCGCGGGGGGTCCGGTTCGTCCGGGCGGCCTGGAGGGCCGGCGACGAGGTGCTGGCCGAGGTCGCGCTCCCCGAGGGGCTCGCCGACGAGGCCGACGCCTTCCGCCTCCATCCCGCCCTGCTGGACGCGGCGCTGCACCTGGTCTCGCCGGCCGTGCTCGACGGCCCGGACGGCGGGCGGCTGCCAGCGATCTGGTCCGGGGTGTCCCTGCACGCCGTGGGCGCGTCGGTGCTGCGGGTGTGGATGAGCAGGACGGGCGACGACACGGTCACACTGACCGCGGCCGACACCGCGGGCGATCCGGTGGCGACGGTGCGCACGCTGACGCTGCGTGCGCCAGACGTCCACTCCGCGGTGACCACGGCGGCGCGGTCGCTGCTGCGCCTGGATTGGCTGCCCGCCCCGGCGCCGGACACCGGAGGGCACGACCCGGTGGCGGCCGGGGAGGCGGCGCTGATCCCGGTCACCGCGCCGGCCGGCGTGCCGGTGCCGGAGGCGGTCCGGACCGTCACCGCGTCCGTGCTCGACACACTGCGACGCCACCTGGACGCGGCCGACACGGCCGAGGCCGGTGACGGCGGGCCCGCCCGGGTGGTGTTCGTGACCCGCGGAGCGGTGGCCACGGCACCCGGCGCGGCCCCCGACGTGGTGGCGGCCGCGGTGTGGGGGCTGGTGCGATCGGCCCGGCAGGAGAGCCCCGGCCGGTTCGTCCTGCTCGATCTGGACCCCGCGGACGACGACGATCCGGTGCCGGCCGCCGCGGCTGCGCTCCGCGCGGCGCCGGACCGTGATGAGCCCGAACTGGCGCTGCGCGACGGCGAGTTGCTGATCCCCCGGCTGGCCTCCGCCGACGCACCGGACCTGGCGGCGCGGGACCTGGCGGCGCCGGACCCGGTGTGGGGCGGCGACGGCACCGTGCTGATCACCGGCGGCCTCGGCGGTCTCGGCGCGCTGATCGCCCAGCACCTGGTCACCGCGCACGGGGTGCGCCACCTGGTGCTGGCCGGCCGCCGGGGGGCCGACACCGAGGGCGCCGGGGAACTGCTGGCCGAGCTGAGCGGGCGGGGCGCACGGGTGACCGCCGTCGCCTGCGATGTCTCCGACCGCGCGGCCGTGACCGCCCTGCTGACGGCGATCCCGGACGAGCACCCGCTGACCGGTGTGGTGCACGCCGCCGGCGTGCTCGACGACGGACTGGTCGCGGCGCTGACTCCGGACCGGCTGGACACGGTGTTCCGCCCGAAGCTGGACGGCGCGTGGCATCTGCATGAGCTGACCCGTGACCTGGATCTGAGCGCGTTCGTGGTGTTCTCGTCGGTGTTCGGCGTCCTCGGCAACGCGGGGCAGGCCGGTTACACCGCGGCGAACGCGTTCCTGGACGCGCTGGCGCGGCGGCGGACCGCCGAAGGGCTCGCGGGCCTGTCCATCGGCTGGGGGCCGTGGCCGCAGGACAGCGGGATGTCCGCCGTGCTGAGCGACGCCCAGCTGCGGCGGATCACCGAGGCCGGGCTGCCGACGCTCTCCGTCGATCAGGGGTTGGCCTGGTTCGACGCCGCGGGCGCGGTGGACGAGGCCGTCGTCGTCGCTGCACGCGTCGACCGGGCCGCCCTGCGCGCGCGGCACACCGTGCCAGCCGTCCTGCGCGGCTTTGCCCCCGCCGGAACCGCCCGCCGGGCCGTGGCCACCGAGCGCGGCTCCGGCCTGCCGACCGGGCTGACGACCGACCAGTCCCGTGCCGCTCTGTCCCAGTTGGTGCGTGAGCAGGTGGCTTCGGTGCTCGGGCACGCGGATCCCCTGGCGGTCGCGAACGGGCGGACGTTCAAGGACATGGGCTTCGACTCTCTGACCGCCGGCCAGTTGCGGAACGCGTTGAGGAAACGGACCGGCCTGAGCCTGCCGTCGACCCTGGTCTACGATCACCCCACGCCCGACGCCCTGGCCGGCCATCTGTGGACCGAACTGTACGGCGGCGCCGACGAGCGAGCGGAGAGCGCCGAGCCGGCCCCGACCGCGGCGGCGGGCCCGACGGCCGGGGCGCCCGCACCGGAGCCGATCGCGATCATCGGAATGAGCTGCCGGTTCCCCGGCTGGGTGCGCTCGCCCGAGCAGCTATGGCAGCTGCTGGCCGAGGGCGTGGACGCCACATCCCCGCTGCCCGCCGACCGCGGCTGGGATCCGGGTGTGTACCACCCCGACCCGGACCGCACGGGCACGACCTACTCGGCGGCGGGCGGCTTCCTCGACGGCGCGGCCGAGTTCGACGCGGCGTTCTTCGGCATCTCCCCGCGCGAGGCTGCCGCGATGGACCCGCAGCAGCGGATACTGCTGGAGCTCGCCTGGGAGGCGTTCGAACGCGCCGGGATCGACCCCACGTCCCTGCGGTCCAGCATGACGGGCACCTTCGTCTCGGCGACCGCCCAGAGTTACGGCGCGGACGTGTCCGCGGACTCCGACGGATATCAGCTCACCGGCACCATCCCGAGCGTGCTGTCGGGCCGCCTCGCCTACCTGTTCGACCTGGGCGGACCGGCCGTGACGGTGGACACGGCCTGCTCGTCGTCCCTGGTCGCGCTGCACATGGCGTGCCAGTCGCTGCGCTCGGGGGAGAGCACCCTCGCCCTCGCCGGCGGCGCCACCGTGCTGACCGGCCCCGACACCCTCGTCTCGCTGAGCAGGCACCGGGTCATGGCGCCCGACGGGCGGTGCAAGGCGTTCGCCGAGTCGGCGGACGGCATGGGCATCGCCGAAGGCGCCGGTCTGCTGGTGCTGGAGCGGCTGTCGGACGCGGTCCGGCACGGCCACCGGGTGCTGGCCGTCGTCCGCGGATCGGCGGTGAACTCCGACGGCGCCTCCAACGGGCTGACCGCGCCGAGCGGTCCGGCCCAGCGGCGAGTCATCCGGCAGGCCCTGGCCAACAGCGGGCTGTCGGCATCCGATGTCGACGCGGTCGAGGCACACGGAACCGGCACCGCGCTGGGCGATCCGATCGAAGCCCATGCCCTGCTGGCCACCTACGGCCAGGACCGGGGTGGCAATCCGCCGCTGCTGGTCGGCTCGGTCAAGTCCAACATCGGACACACCCAGGTGGCGGCCGGTGTCGCGGGGGTCATCAAGATGGTGATGGCGATGCACCACGGCGAGCTGCCGAAGACGCTGCACGTCACCGAACCGTCCTCCCGCGTCGACTGGGACTCGGGTGAGCTCAGGCTGCTGACCGAGGCCGCGCCCTGGCCCGATCTCGACCGGCCGCGGCGGTGCGCGGTGTCGGCGTTCGGAATGAGCGGGACCAATGCCCACGCCATCCTGGAGCAGCCTCCGCGGCCCGCCGGGCGATCCCCGTTCGCGGATCCCGTGTGGGACGGGCCGGTGGCATGGCCGCTGTCCGGCAAGTCGGCCGCGGCGCTGCGCGCCCAGGCCGCGAAGCTGCTCGCACACCTGGACGACCACCCCGCACCGCACCTCGTGGACATCGGGTACTCACTGGCCACGACTCGTGCCGCGTTCGAGCACCGGGCGGTGCTGGTGGGCGACGACCGGGCGGCGCTGCGCGGTGGCCTGGCGGCCCTGGCCGAGGGCACCTCGTCGCCCGCCGTGGTGCGGGGCACGGCGTCCGAGCGCCGTGCGGTGGTCTTCGTGTTCCCCGGGCAGGACGCGGCATGGGCGGGGATGGCGGCCGAACTGCTCGATGTCTCCCCGGTCTTCGCCGACCGCGTCGCCGCGTGCGAGGCGGCCCTGGCCCCGTACCTCGACTGGTCGCCCACCGGTGTGCTGCGCGGCGAGTCCGGCGCTCCCCCGATGGACGGGCGGCCCGATGTGCTCCAGCCCGTGCTGTGGACGGTCATGGTCTCGCTCGCCGCCCTCTGGCGCTCGTTCGGCGTCGAACCGGCCGCCGTGATCGGCCACTCCCAGGGCGAGGTCGCCGCCGCCTGCGTCAGCGGCGGTCTGTCGCTGGACGACGGTGCCCGCGTGGTGGCGCTGCGCAGCCGGCTCATCTACGAGCGCCTGTCCGGGCGCGGCGCGATGATGTCGGTGATGGCATCGCCTGAGCGGGTACGGGAGTTGCTGGACGGGGCGTCCGGCACGGTGTCGATCGCGGCGATCAACGGACCGAAGACGGTGACGCTCTCCGGCGACCCGGCGGCGCTCGGCGAGGTCGAACGCCGCCTGTCCGCCGCCAGGATCATGCGCTGGCGGCTGGCCGGGGTGGACTTCGCCGCCCACTCGGCGCATATCGACGAGATCGAGACAGAACTGCTCGAACTGCTGGCGCCGGTGCGGCCCCGCCCGTCGGAAGTGCCGTTCTACTCCACGGTGACCGGCGGCCGGCTGGACACCGAGGAGCTGGATGCCCGGTACTGGTGCCGGAACCTGCGGCAGACCGTGTCCTTCGCCGAGACGATGGCGGCTCTCGTACGCGAGGGCTATGGGGCCATGATCGAGGTCGGCCCGCATCCGGTGCTCGCGGTCGGCACCAGCGAGATCATCGAGCACGCGGGCAGCTCGGCGGTCACCCTGGGCACCCTGCGCCGCGACGACGGCGGATGGGACCGTGTCCTTCGCGCGCTCGGGGAGGCCCATGCCCACGGCGTGCCCGTCGACTGGACAGTGGCGCTGTCCGGCGGTCGCACGGTGGATCTGCCCACCTACGCCTTCCAGCACGAGACGTACTGGACCGCCTCGCCCGCCGCCACGCCAGTACTGGCCGACTCCGCCGACGAGCCGCTGTGGGACGCCGTGGGCCAGGGGGACGCTGCCGCGGTCGCCACACTGCTCGGCCTCGACGCCGAGCCCCCCGAGTACAAGGAGGCACTCGACGCGGTGCTCCCGGCGCTGTCGGCATGGCGCAGGCGGCAGGACGAGCACACCCTGACCAGCGCGCGGCGCTACCGGACGGTGTGGACACCCCTGCGGGTCCCCGCCGCCCCCGCGCTGACCGGAACCTGGCTGGTACTCACCACCGATGGCATCGACGACGCCGATGTGGTGGCCGCGCTGACCGCACACGGCGCCCAGGTGCGCCGGCTGGTCCTCGACGGGACCTGCACCGATCCCGAGGTGCTCGCGGCCCGGCTCGGTGACCTCGATGGCACGGCCGGAGCACTGTCGCTGCTCGCGGCGGCCGAGGAGGCGGACCGCGGCGAGCCCGTACTGCCCGCCGGTCTGGTGCTGACCGTGTCGCTGATCCAGGCGCTGATGGGGGCCGGCGCCGAGCTGCCGCTGTGGGCGGTGACCCGTGGCGCGGTCTCGACCGGCCCGGCCGACCCGGTGCGCAACCCGCGGCAGGCGATGGTCCTCGGGCTCGGACACACCGTGGCCGTGGAGGCGCCATCGCTGCGCGGCGGGCTGGCCGACCTCCCTGAGCGGCTCGACCCCGAGGCGGCCGGGCGGTTCGCCGCGCTGCTCTCGGTGGGCCCGGAAGATGAACGGGCGGCGGTGCGATCCTCGGGCGTCCTCGTCCGGCGGCTGGAGCGGGCGGCGGCACCGGCCGACACGCCCGGCACCTGGACGCCCGGCGGCACCACCTTGGTGACGGGCGGCACCGGGACGCTGGGCGGCCGGGTCGCCCGCTGGCTGGCCCGGCAGGGAGCCGGGCACCTGGTGCTGATGAGCCGGAGCGGCCCTGCGGCACCGGGCGCGGCCGAACTGGCGGCGGAGCTGACCGCCCAGGGGACGAACGTCGAGGTGGTGCGGTGCGATGTGACCGACCGGACCGCCGTGGCCGCGGTGCTCGACCGGCTCTCGGCGGACGGCACTCCGGTGCGCGCGGTGGTGCACACGGCGGGTACCCGCGCCCTCGGGCCACTCGGCACATCGGACCTCGCCCACGTCGCCGACGCGGTGGGCGCGAAGGTGGCGGGCGCCGCGAACCTCGACGAACTACTCGGCGACACCCTGGACGCCTTCGTACTCTTCTCGTCGCTGGCCGGTGTCTGGGGCATCGGCGACCACGGAGCACTCGCGGCCGCCGACGCGTATCTGGAGGCGCTGGCGGCAGAGCGCGGTACCCGCGGCGCCCGTGCGACGGCGATCTCCTTCAGCCCCTGGGAGGAGGCGCGCCCCCTGATGACCCGGCAGGACGGCGAGCATCTCATCCGCAGCGGGATGGCCTTCCTCGACGGCGACGTGGCGCTGGCCGGGCTCGCCCAGGCGCTGCACGAGCAGCGGACCGCGCTGACGGTCGCCGACATCGACTGGGAGCGCTATCTTCCCGTCGTCACCGCGGCCGGCTCCCGCCCGTTCTTCGACGAGCTGCCGGAGGCACGGTCCCTCGCCGGGCCCACGGCCCTGAGCGGTGACGGCGGGTTCGCGGAGCGGCTGCGGAGCCTGTCGGCCGGGGAGCGGCGGAGGGACCTCCTCGACCTGGTGCGGAGCGAGACCGCCGCGGCACTCGGCCACTCGTCCGGCGAGGCGATCGGCGAGCACTCGGCGTTCCGCGACCACGGCATGGACTCGCTCGCGGCGATCGACCTGCGCAACCGGCTTGTCGCGGCGATGGGCAGGCCACTGCCCAGCACCGTCGTCCTCACCCACCCCACCCCGGCCGACCTGGCCGACCATCTCCTCGACCGACTCGCCGCGCCGCCGACGGAGGCCGGCGCCACCGACGTCGACCCGGCGGCCGACCTGGTCACCCGGCTCCACCGCGACGCCGTGCGGACGGGCCGGCCGAACGAGGCCCAAACCCTGCTCCTCGACCTCGCCGCCCTCCGGCCCAAGGGCAGCGGGCCTCTCCCGCCCGCCGTGGACCGGCTCACCACCGGCAGCTCGGGCACCCATGTGGTCTGCGTGGCCCCCATCGTGCCCCTGACCGGACCCCACACCTACTACACGCTCGCCCAGGCGCTCCCCGGCGACTGGTCTGTCTCCTGCCTGACACCTACCGGCTTCCGCACCGACGAGGAACTGCCCGCCACCCGGGAAACACTCGTCGAAGGGCTGGCCCGAGCCGTGGTCGCGAGCACCGGCGGCGACACCACCGAGCCGGTGATCCTCCTGGGCACCTCGTCCGGCGGCATCCTCGCCCACGAGACCGCCCGCCATCTCGCGGAGCGCGGCACCCCCGTACGGGCGGTCGTCCTCGTGGACACGTACATCCTGGAATCCCCCGCCGCCCGAGCACTCCAACCTCACCTGTGGCACGGGCTGTACGAACGCGAGCACCTCACCGACGGCTACACCGCCACCGATCTGTCCGCCTACGCCTGGATGGAACGGCTCCTGCACACCTGGACCCCCGTGCCGACCCCCTTCCCGACCCTGCTCCTGCGTGCCTCGGACCCCTTTCCGGTGCCGGACGGGACGGACCCGGTGCCGCCCGACTGGCAGACCGTCCTTCCGCACGTCGCCACCACCCTCACCACTTCGGGCGACCACTTCACCCTCATCAACCAGCACGCCTCCGCTACCGCCACCCACATCGCCGACTGGCTCACCGGGCAGCGGAGGGAAGTCAATCGTGGATTGCGAGATCAGCCATTCGGATAGTCTGGCGAAATGCTGACCGAAGTCACCGCGATCCGGTATGTCACTTGCGGGAGGTGGATCGCTGCCGGGCATCGTCGAGGCCGACGATCTGGGCACCTACGTCATGAAGTTGCCCATCCAGGGCGTGGACCTGCGGTGATACGGCTCAATCTGTGGCTGACCTGTGCAGATGAGTTTTCAGCGTCTTTCAGGGGGTGCCGCGTTATGCGGCCGATTCCTCCCAGGCTCTCCCTAGCGGGGCGGATACTCCCCAGAGTCTCCCCGGGGGATGCCCCCGCCAAGGGGGCTAGCGAGACGCAAGCTGGCAGTGTCGTGGGTACGCTGAGTGATTGCCTTGGCCGGGCGTGGGGCCGGGTCAGTCGAGGCAGAAGCCGTTCTCGGTGAGCCGAGGCCCAGGCCCGTGATGGCTGCTGTCCCGCCGTTGTGAAGTGGAGGGCCATCCGACGGGTCGAGGGGGCCCAGCAGGTTCTTCGTCTGCCGGTGGTACAGCGGCGAGGCGTTGCTGACCTGCACAGATAGTGCCTGCGGACGCTCCGCTGGACTGGCTGGCCCGGGAACGGCCCGGATCTTGGAGGCTTTGTCTCGGGCGGGTAGCCGAACTTCACGTCCTCGCCCTTGCGCTTTGTAGGCAGGGCGCCGATCGGTTCGCTGTCGGGCAGGTGCCGGCTGGTGCCGTCGATGGCACCCTCCGCAGGCCCCGCCAGAATGCGCCGGGATGCGGCCCGGCCACCGGCCCGGCCACTGGCCCGGCCAGTGTCTCGAACAACGCCTGGAACGGTGCGGCTCCCACCCGGTGACGGCTCGGCACAACGCCGAGGTAGACGGCCGCACCAGGGCCAGGGCACCCAAGCTCGCGACAATTTTGCCCCATATTGCCCGGTAGTCGTGCCGCTCGAACAGAATCAGCGCCAGGACGAAGTACATCACCACCCGCGAGGGCAGTAGCCTGCCCCGCTTCTTGACCGTCCCGGTCTCCTCCCGCACCGCATCGACCAGCGCAAAGTCCACCGCCTGCGTCAACTCCCCGAGATGTCCCGACGCGAACACGCCCGCGGCTACCGCGATCTCGCAGGTAATGACAGACCGCCCCTGCACAGATCTCCTTGATCAACTCTCTTGGTCGAATTTTGAACTACCAGGGCCGTTATCATCACGCTTTCTGTGGCAGTTAATGCCTTGCTGGCTTTTCGTTTTGACCGGCTCCGTGATTTCTCTAAATGGCGTCCCGTAAGCGGATGTTGGAGAAGGCCGCAGTGCTCCTGGGCGAGGTGGGGCTACCCGGCGAGGGCCAGGTTGTGCAGCCGGGCCACGCCGAGGATGGCTTGGTGGACGCCGTCGCCGCGTAAGCGGCAGTCGCGGAGGATCTTGTAGGTCTTCATACGGGAGAAGGCGTGCTCGACACGGGCCCTGGCCCGGCGGTGGACTGCATTGTCGGCTTGTTGTTCAGGCGTAAGTGGGCGGTCTTTACGCGGCCAGTGCGGGATGAGGGCGGGTGTACCGCGGTAGCCGCCGTCGCCGAGGACAGGCGCGTTCTTCACGGCGCGGTCCACGCCCGATTCCCGGTAGGCACGGGCGTCGTGGCGGTTACCGGGCAGTGGACGTCCGGCCGCAACGACCAGCCGTGTGTTGGCGTCGATGACGACCTGGTGGTTGGTGGAATAGCGGTAGTTCTTGCTCGAAGCGGCCACGCCCCTGTCGCGGGTCGGGACCAGGGTGCCGTCCACGATCAGGAGCGTGTCGGCCGGGTGCCGGTGCCGGACCGGGGCCAGAGCAAGAAGTGGAGCGATGTGGTCGATGACCCTGTCCGCCGCCGACTTCGAGATCCCGAACAGAGGTCCCAGCTGCCGCATCGTCAGGTTTGTCCGCCAGTACGCCGCCACCAGCAATATGCGGTCCTCCAGAGGCAGGGCCCACGGTCGGCCGCCGGTGGGCTTGCCCCCACCCCGACGCCGCACGAGCACCACGAGCTTGCGGAACTGCCGCTCGTTCAGTCCCGCGAACAGACCAACCCAGTCCGGCTCACGTGCCGTCACCACAACATCCACACCAAGATCATCACATGCCTGAGCAGGGCTTACGGGACATCGTTTACTACGGCCTCTCCGTCGACACCGCCGAGAAGAACGCTCTGTCCTCCGTCCTCAACGGCTGCTGAACCCGCTGACCCCAGCGGCACCCTGACCGCCCCGCACCTCAGGAAGACCGCCCCCAGCATCCGGGCAACCCGCGGCCTGTCCCGATGGCGCCCCTGATCCGCGATACCTGGGTAAGCCGCCCGCCCAGCGGCTTACCCAGGCACGGCCCAGCAGGAGAGCGGTCGCGGGGGCGGCAGATACCCCAGGCCGTAATGTGGCAGCTGTTCCAGTTGTGCCCGGAGCGGGGACGAGGACACGGGGGTGTCGGCTGCGGCAAGTTGCTCCGCGGTGATCCCATCGAAGATCTCGCGCTCGAGGATCGAGTTCATCCGGCGCGTCGCCTGGGTGGTCGGGCCTCGGCCAGTGCTGCGTAGTCCCGCAGCGGTGTTCCGTACAGGAGCTGGAAGCTGCTACTGGCCGTTCCGCTGGGGCCCCACGGCCAGGGGTCGCTGTGGGGAAGTAGTCGGCGTGGCCGGGGAGCTGCTGGGGGCGCGTTGTCTGAGGCCAGCGCCTTGCGGCAGTGCCCCCGGCGCCCGGCCCGGTGCGACCAGAGCCGCGACCAGGAGCGCGACGAGAGCCGCGACCGGAGGTGCGACCAGAGGCGCGACCCCGCGCTCCGGCTCACCGGAGCGCGGACCGGATGGCGCGGCCGACCATCATCAGCCGGTTGTGCCGTCCCTCCCACTGACCCCAGGTGGCCAGGTCGGCTCTCACGAGGTGGCCGGCGATCTGCGTCGAATAAGTGCCGGCAGTGCAGCGCCATCGCGAGCCACAGCACGAGTCCGGCGGGGCCACCTCAAGCCGTCACGATGGGTCCGCTCAACGGGGTCGCGGCCACGCCAGACATGCGACACGCAGCGGTACATGGCCAGATACAGCAAGGCCATCAAGCTGCCTCGGGTAGTACTGCGTGCTCTTACGGGTCCTTTCAAAAAGCTGGGATTTTGCGGGCGAGGGTCATGCAGTGCGCGAGCTGAAGGAAGGCTTCATGCATGTCGTCTCGGGCTTCCCGGCGGGTGCGTAAACGGCGAGGGCCGTGGAGCCAGGCGATGGCGGACTCGGCAACCCACCGCACCCGCCCCAGGCCCGAGCCGTGTGGCTGACCACGCCGGGCAATCTTCGGGACGATGC
>NZ_JBHYVB010000157.1:16057-27479 GCF_042750115.1 Streptomyces sp. NPDC059455 | reverse complement strand
GGGGGCCCGCCCCCCCCCCCGGGCGGTTTAATGCCACCCCCCCGGGGTGGGGTGGGGGCGGGGCCCCTGGTAACGGGAAGGGGCGGGGAGGGGAAGGACCCGCCGCAGACGCCAACCCGCTACGGCGTACTGGTCTTCCAGCCGCTGAACTCGACCGTCCCCCGGGCCCCCGTGCCGCCGTTCGCCGCGCTCATGAAGATTCCGGCGTCCTGCGTCGCCGCCGCGCCCGGCGCGGTCACGGTGGCGACCTTCCGCCAGGTCGCGCCGTCGTCGGTGGACAGCTCGCCGGTGTAGGAGGTGGCGGCGGTGCGGGTCAGCCGCAGTAGTACGGGCGCCTTGACGCCGGTGATCCGCTGGTAGGTGTCCAGCGTGCCGTCGCCGCCCGAGTCGTAGGACAGGACGACGCCGTTGGCCGGGGTGACGGAGAGGTTCACAAAGCCGGGGGAGCCCGCCGTGGCGAGGTCGTTGCGGACGATGATCCCGGCCCGCGCCCAGGGCCCGGTGGCGGCCTGGGTGTCCACTTTCACGGTCATGGCCGTGCCCACCGTAAGGACGCCATGACGGTAGACGGAGCCGAATTCGGCGGTGCCCTTCCACAGGTCCTGGCCCGCGCCGTCGATCGCGAGCCGCTCGTCCAACTGGCCGAAGGCCGCACCGCTGTTGGTGACCGTCTTCAGCCCGTCCGCCAGTGGTCCGGCGATCCACAGCGTCCCGGTGCGCACGGCCCGCACCCGCTCCTCGCCCCGCGGCCCGTATGTCACGCCGAGTTCGTACGGCAGCGGCTTGAGCGGGTGTTCCAGCGGCTCGTCGGGCGCGGTGGCCCGCCAGCGGACCTCGCCGGTGCCGCCCGCCGGGACGCCCGGCAGCCGGGTCGGCCCGTCCGGGGACGGGTCGAGCCCGGTCACGGCGAGGTCGAAGTCGACGCGGCCGGTGGGGCGCAGCCCGTTGACGTTGCGGAGGGCGGCGGTGAGGGACGCGGAGCCGCCGGGCGGCAGGGTGGCGGGCTCGGCGGTGACGGTGAGCGTGCCCTGGTACGGGGCCTTGGCCAGCGCGTCGTGCACCCGCTGGGCGGTGCGGTGGGCGTCCGCCGTCGGCCGCACGGGGTAGCTCTTGCGTTCGCGCGTCCACGGCTCCTCGACGGCGAACCAGTCGAAGGTGCGCGGCGCCCGGCCCTCCGCCAGCGCGTCCTCCAGTTCGTCCAGATAGGACTGCCACTGGGGGAGGTGGAAGTCGGCGATGAGGCCGCTCCAGTCGCGGTTGGCGTAGTTGGCCAGCTTGCCGCCGTCGGCCGTGGCGCGGTCCGCCCAGGTGGTGATGAGGGTGCGCGCGGCCCGCTCCAGCCGGGCCGACTCCTCCTCGCCGGAGGCCATCCGTTTGGCGTCCTCGAGCCATGGGCCCAGCAGGAACCGCCGGTGGGCGCCGGTCATGTCGTCGCTGAGCCGCATCAGCTTGAGCCACAGCTGGGACAGCGTCCGGAAGGCCGTGCGGTCCTTACGGTCGTAGGCGTCCTGGAGCTGCGGGATCAGCTGCCAGGAGCGGTTGGCGAGCGCCTGCCGGGCGATGTCGGTGAGGTCGTGGCGGTAGGCGTCGCTGTCGCGCAGCCCGGCGCGCACGCCCAGCAGCGCCGCGAAGGCCACGTCGAACCCGGCCGGGTCGAAGGCGGGGGTGTGCGTCGCGTAGTTGGTGCCCGAACGCGCGGTCAGGGAGGGCCGGGCGGCGAACACCGAGTCGTGCGGGCGGCCGTCCTTGCTGCTGATCTCGTACGCGGTGTCGCGCAGCGCGGCGAACGCCTCCCGGGCCCTGGTGTCCGGCCCGCCGTAGCGCACATCGGCGTAGGAGCGGAACCACTCGGCCCGGTCCACCGCCTCATCCCGCCACGCCAACTCGCTGAACAGCTCGAGCGCGGCCGGATCCCGCTCGACCGCCTCCGGCATATAGGCCGTGCCGACCAGCTTGCTGCCCGGTTTGTCGCGCCATACGGTGAACCGCTTGGTCCACATATGGGTCTTGGCGCCGATCGTGGTGCGGCCGCCGAAGTTGGGGATGGTGCCGAACGCGTACGGCACCGCACCCCAGTCCTTCTCCCGGTCGGTGACGGTGTCCAGGTCCGACAGACCGTCCACGATGAGCATGCGGTCGTGGTCGACGGCGTCCAGCAGATCGCGGCGCGGGTTCTCCTGCCAGCCGAGGATCACCCAGGTGGCCCCGGGGCGGGCGGTCTGGAGCGAGGTCTCCACGGCGCGGGCGGCCTCCGGCACCGGAACGTCACCGGGGTCGCCACCCTCGTGCAGCAGATCCATCTTGAACAGCTCGGCCTCGCCGAACAGTTCGTCCTGATGGCGGTAGAAGGCGGCGGCCACCTTCCGGAACACCTCGGTGCGCGGATCGAGCCAGTCGGGCCGCCGGAGCCCGTTCCAGTCGCCCTGCGGGACCGTACGGCCCCCCGGGTTGCGGTCCGCGAAGCCGTCCGGGACGGTGCCGAAGTAGCCGGGGAACACCGGCCGCATGCCCAGCTCCCGCAGCCGGTCGGCGATCCGCCGTCCCAGCTCGGTGCGCCTGGCCAGGAGCGCGGTGGACACCGGGCCGCCGTAGCCGCTCATGTTCTGCAGCAGCCACCACGGCTGGTGGGATGGGGCGGGGAGCCAGGCCCGCGCCTCGTCGTCCGTATAGCCGAAGTCCTGGAGCAGCCGGTGGTACACAGCTTCCTGACCGGCGGTGACCAGCAGTTCGTTGCAGCCGTGCAGGGCCGCGATGTCGATCAGGTGCTCCCAGCGGTCCCAGTCGGCGAACGGCGCGGTGTAGCCGTCGTGGGTGTCGTTGAACGCGAAGCGGTGCGGGAGCGCGGTCGAGCGGGTGACGCGCCGGGCGGGCGCGGGCAGCTTCCCCGGCAGATTCAGCTGATCGCCGGACCAGGTGATCTGGGCGTGGCAGGTGTACTTGAGATACCAGTGCACCCCGGCGAGCAGTACCGCCGGGCTGGTCCCGGAGACCGTCAGCCGCCCCGCGGACCCGTCGACCTCGAACCGCTCCTCGGCGCCCCGCCTCTCCAGCGCCACCAGCCGGAACTGATCGGCGTGTGCCGGGAGCAGCCGTCGCAGCGCGGCGCGGGCGGGAGCGGTGTCGAATGCGGTCACGGCGGTGTCCTGTGCGTCGTGCGGTTCGTCGGCCATCGCCGGTAACCGGCTCCCCAGCGTGGCCCCGGCCCCCAGTGCTCCGGCGGTTCCGATCAGCGTGCGTCTGCTCAGGTCGCTCATGCGCCCCCCAACGGACTTACGGCCAATGGGTCATATGGACACCGGCACTTAACCAGCGTTGTGGGGTGGGAGCAATGGGGCGCACGGGAGGCCCCGGCCGACCGGCTGCGGCGGCTCAGCCCCGGTCGAGGTAGGCCAGCACCGCCAGCACCCGCCGGTTGCTGTCGTCCGACGGCGGCAGGCTGAGCTTGCCGAAGATGTTGGAGGTGTGCTTGGCGACCGCCCGCTCGGTGACGAACAGCTGCGCCGCGATCGCCGTGTTCGACCGCCCCTCCGCCATCAGCTCCATCACCTCCCGCTCGCGCGGCGTCAGATTCCCCATCGGCTTGTCCTGCGACCGCCGGTCCAGCAGCTGCGAGATCACCTGCGGATCCATCGCGGTGCCCCCGGCGGCGACCCGGCGCACCGCGTCGATGAACTGATCGGCGTCGAAGACCCGGTCCTTGAGCAGATAGCCGATGCCCCCGCTGCCGTCCGCGAGCAGCTCCCGCGCGTACAGCTGCTCCACATGCTGCGACAGCACGAGCACCGGCAGCCCCGGCCGGGCCCGCCGCGCCGCCAGCGCGCACTGCAGCCCCTCGTCGCTGAACGACGGCGGCAGCCGCACATCCACGACCGCGACGTCCGGCTCCAGCTCGGCCAGCGCCTTGCTCAGCTCGGGTCCGCTTTCCACGGCGGCCACGACCTCGAAGTCGTACGCCTCCAGCATGCGGACCAGCCCGTCCCGCAACAGGAACAGATCCTCGGCGACCACAACACGCACGGCGGCTCCCTGACTTCTTCGGGCCCCGGGCGGGGACACGGCCGAATCGGTCCGAATCTACCGCTGTGCGGTGAGCGGGAGGGGATCAGCGGCCCGGACGGTCCAGGGAGCCGGTTTTTATGGTGCGGAGGAGTGCGCGGAGGGCGGTGGGGGTGGTGGTTATGACGGTGTGGGGATCGTCGCTCTCCCGCAGGTGCGGTACGCCGGTTGGGTCTGCTGCGATCTCCACGCACGTGTCCGTGTGACCCTCGCTGAAGCTCGACTTGCGCCACGTGAGCTGAGACATGTGTGCGCCTTTCTAGAGCAGGGGATAGAGGAGCCGCTGGATCAACCCCAGCGAGTCCTTCACGCCATGTGCCTCCGGTGAAACCGTCGCGTCGACAGGAGGCAACGCCACTTCGCGCATAGTAGCGAATACCTCGTTGTATCGAGCGATTGCGCCACCGTCCCCCAGGTAGAGCGACTTCTCGATGTGCGGCACGATCACGGTGCTCAACGCCGCCACGGCGGGCTGGATCAGCGTGAAGGACGTGCCGAACGGCACGGGTCCGTCGAAGGGCAGGACCTGGACTGTCACATTGGGGAGCCGGGACAGCGCGATCAACCGAAGCAACTGACCGCGCATGACGGCATCGCGGCCGTTCAGCGTGGTGTGCAGGGCGGCCTCATGAATGACGGCGTGGAAGCGGGAAGGTCGCTCGTCGGTGAGCACCTTCTGGCGTTCCAGCCGGAATTCGACGGACGAGTCGTTCTCCTCGCGGGAGGCGGAGACGTACCCGGCCTGGTGGATCGCCGTCGCGTACTCTCGGGTCTGCAACAGCCCTGGCACGAACGTTGGCTCGTAGCAGAGCATCGCAACGGCACCGGCCTCCAGTTCGGCCGTGTCCATGCGCGAGGCGGGCACCTTGTCGCGATACGCACTCCACCAGCCTTTGCCTGACGCCTGGCCCATTGCCACAAGCGCGTCAACGTAGGTTGTACTTTCACAGCCTGCGGCTCCGGCCAGAGCGCGCAGCCGCTCCGGCGACAGGCCGGTGCGTCCGGACTCGACGTTGCTGATGTGCGACTGGTTCATGCTCATCACCGCGGCGCTTTGGCCAACGCTGAGGCCAGCATGTTCCCGTAGCTTGCGAACCTCAGCCCCGAAGCGTCGTTGACGGTACGTGGGGTTGGCTCGGAGTCCCATACGCCCTCCCTCGGTGGTGGCTAGTGTGACTACTCAACCACGTAGCGTGCCGATCGTGTTGTGGATTGGCAACTCGTAGCGCTACTTTAGGTGCGGCGCCAGTCACGCAAGGTACTCACCTGGAGGCTGCCACATGCGCACGCCAGAATCGCCTTGGTCCTACGGCCTGTTCATCCCGCACGATCCGCGCGCGGTGGGCGTCGTACGAGCCACCATCCGCCATATCCTCAAAGCGGCCCGCCTCGACTGCCTCGTCGACACAGCCGAACTCCTCGTCTCCGAGCTGACGACGAACGCTCTGCGCAACACCGCCACCGACTCGTACGTCAGCATGGACTGGCAGCCGAAGCCCCCGGATTTCCGTGTCACCGTATGGGACTCGGGCTCGGCCCTGCCCCAGCCGGTCCAGGCCGAGGCCGACGACGAGGGCGGCCGGGGGTTGGCGCTGGTCGAGTCGTGTTCGGACGACTGGGGTGTGGTCGACTACACCGACAAGGACGCGGGCGTCACCGGCAAGGCGGTGTGGTTCGCCCTCGCGCCGCCGAAGCCCGAGGAGCAGCACGGCTGAGCGTAAGGGGGAAGGCTTCCGCGCGGGGCGGCCCGGTGGGGGGGGCGCCCCGCGCGGGGAACCGTTCTGCCGGATTCCGCGTAATGTCCTCTTGACGTGCTGCTGCCTGGTGGCGGGCGAACGAAGGGGGAGCCGGTGCTGGGTCGGATGCGGGTGATGGTGGGCGTGGCGGTGTCGCTTTCGGTGGCGCTGGTGGCGTGCGGGCCGGAGAAGGAGAAGGAGTGGACGGGGGCGGAGCCTTCGAAGGGGTCCGCGGCCGAGGCCGCGCGGTTCGCGCCGTTGGTGCGGCTGGCCAAGGGGGAGTCGCTGTTGCCGATGGACGCGACGCGGTTCATCGGGCGGTCCGCGCTGCGCTTCGACCACGACGGCTTCTGCCGTGACGAGGGACCGGTGGCCGACCCGCCCGACCCGCGGCGGTTGGGGAGTAAGGACAGTCCCTACAAGCACGCGGACGTGCAGCCGGGGAAGTCGTCGTCCAAGCCGGTGTCCTGCCCCGGACACGGGGACAAGTGGCACACCTCGACCGAGGCCGACGGCGGTTTCTATCTCGACCCGCCGAAGGAGGTGCGGAAGGGTGAGGGCACTGACGCGCCGGTCTACTGGGAGTACCACAACCACAAGACCGACCCGAAGCGCGCGGCGTACGTCTACTGGTTCTTCTACGCCTACAACAACCTGACCCCGGGCAACCGGCACGAGGGCGACTGGGAGCGCGTCGCGGTCCAATTGCGCGACGGCAAGCCGGAGGCGGTGACGTTCGCGAAGCACGGCAAGGATACGTGCGGCGTGAAGTGGTCGGAACTGGATCCGCAGGACGGGCATCCGACGGTGTACTCGGCGCGTGGTTCACACGGCTCCTATCCGACCGATAAGAACCAGTGGGTGAACGGCACGCTCGATCGGCCCTCGAAGGGCGGCGCCGAGTGGCGCACTTGGGAGCACGCCCGCCCTGTCAACCGCGAGCCCTGGTGGGGGTACGCCGGGTGGTGGGGGTCGCAGCAGCATGTGAGCGGATTCAACGGGCCGATGGGCCCGCGCCCGGGGCGTCTGCTGTCGGGCGTCTTCACCAACGACAGTTGCGGGCCCGCCGACAAGCCGCCGACGGATCCGCCCAAGGACCAGCCCGAGGGTCAGCCCACAGAACAGCCCTCAGAACAGCCCACGGACCAGCCCACAGAACAGCCCACGGACCAGGCCGCGCCCAGGACGAAGGAAGGGGCGATCCGGCGGTACGAGGAGTATCTGCACGCCGTGGGCCGGGAGGACATCAAGACGGTCTGCGAGGTGGCCGGGCCCGCGGCGAAGCAGGCGGAGGACCAGGGGTTCGGTCCGTGCGAGTCCACGTTCCTCGTCACGTTCCAGATGATCTCGCCTCCGCAGAAGAAGGCTCTGCAGACCGCGACGGTCGATCCGCAGAAGGTCGTCGTGCGAAGCCCCGCCAAGATCGACATTTCGGCCGATGCGGTCCAGGCCTCCGTCACCTTCTCCGAAAACGAGATCGGGACCAGCACCCTGGAGTACATGAAGGACGACTGGTACATCACTGACTGAGCGCATGTGGCGCGGTGGAGTGTCAACGGTGGCCCAGGACGTTGTCCACGCGGCAGGCGGGTTCCGGAAGTCGCACCGGAGTCCCGCGGCCGGCATCGGCACGCTAACACCGGGGCGGCGCGTCCCGCCGCCGGATTTTCCCCGGCGGCGGTGGGTCATCGGGCGGCGTTGGGCGCCGAGAGGACGCAGGGGATCTCCATCGTCACCATGGTGGGCCCGCCGGCCGGGCTGCTGACCGCGAGGACCCCGTCGAACGTGCCGAGCCGCCGCTCGACGCCGCTCAGCCCGCCGTCCGGGGTGATCTCCGCGCCGCCGCGGCCGTCGTCGGTCACGGTGACGCGCAGCATGCCGTCCTGGTGGTGGATGTCCAGCCACATCCGCGAGGCGCCCGCGTGCTTGGCCGCGTTGGTCAGCACCTCGCTGACCGCGAAGTACGCCGCCGACTCGACCGGTTCGTCGGGGCGGCCCGTAAGGTCCACGTCCACCTCCACCGGCACCGCCATCCGCAGCGCCAGCGCGCGCACCGCGTCCCCCAGGCCGCGCTCGGCCAGTACCGGCGGATGGATGCCGCGGACCAGGTCGCGCAGTTCGGCGAGGGCCTCGGCGGAGTTCGTACGGGCCGCGGCGAGCAGTTCCCTGGCCTTGGCCGGGTCCTTCTCGATCAGGGCCTCCACGGTGCCCAGGCTCATGCCCATCGCCACGAGCCGGGCCTGGGCGCCGTCGTGCAGATCGCGCTCGATGCGGCGCAGTTCGGCGGCGGAGGTGTCCACCGCGTCGTGCCGGGTCTCGGTGAGCCGCAGCACCCGCTGCTCGAGCGCCATGTGCGGGGTCGGGTCCAGGAAGGAGCGCGCCAGCAGGAAGTGGCCGCGCAGCAGCACGGGGGAGAGGACCGAGCCGAGGGCGATGAAGCCGACGCCGACCGGGACGGCCAGCAGGGCGGTGCCGAGTGAGTCGATGGGCAGGAACGCGTACCAGTAGGTGCCGCCCGCGTCCACGATCGGCTGCCACACCCCGGCGGCCAGCACGAACCCCTCGAGCCCGTACGGCATGAAGACGAAGGCCAGCAGCGCGATGGCGTACCCGGCCGTCATGTCGACCTGGAGCCACAGCAGATCGCGCCAGGTCGCCGGGTCCTTCAGCAGGAAGGTGCACAGCTCCACCTGGCCGGTGACCCCGGGGCGCCGATCGGCCGGCAGCGGGCGGTACGGCAGCTGGATCCGCACACCGGACCAGGCGGCGGCCAGCAGCCGGCGCCGATTGGCGTGCGCCCGCACCGCGCGGATCAGCGGAGGGGTGGTGAACACCCCGATGCCCAGCGTGATGAAGCTGATCGACAGGATCGTCAGCACGGACAGGGCGATCGACACCAGCGCGAGCCAGGAGACGGCGAACCCCCGTGCGCAGGCCGTCAGCGCTCCACGTGCCCTCATCCGGCTTCCCCTCGCTGGTCGGAATGTCGTGCCCGCACCGGCGGGCCATCTCAGTGTGTCAGCGGCCTGCCGCCCGGACACGGGGGCCGGACACCGTCCCGGGGTGTACCTGGCACCACCTCCCCGCCTCGCCCTATGCCTCGGCGACTGGGTGGCTGCCCGGCTGGGGCGCGGACCTGCGGATTTCTAACGTCGTGGCATGACCTGTTCCGTCCGTACCGCACGGGGAGAGACGCCATGAGCGCAACGAGGAAGGGCCTGGCCGTGCGGCTGGGCGGGTGGAGCACCCGCCACCGCAAGACCGCGATCATCGGATGGCTGCTGTTCGTCGTGGTCGTCGCCGTGGTCGGGGGAATGTCGGGATCCCGGCAGATGACCAACTCCGAGAACACCACGGGTGATTCCGCACGCGCCGAGAAGATCCTGGAGGACGCGGGCCTCCAGACCCCGGCCGGAGAGATGGTGATGCTGCGCAGCGACCGCCCGGACGGCTGGCGGGACGCGGCCCGCGACCTCTCGGCGCGACTGGAGCGGACGGGCGAGACGGTGCGCGTGCGGCCCGCGGTGCGCTCGGAGAACGGGCGGGAGGCGCTGATCAGCTTTGAGATGAAGGGCGACCCCGACACCGCCGGGGAACGGGTGGGTCCCGTCGTCGAGGCGGTGGAGAGGACCGAATCGGCCCATCGGGGCGTCGTGGCCTACGAGTTCGGCGACGCCACCGCCCAGCATCGGCTCGACGACATGCTGACCGACGACTTCAAGAAGGCCGAGCTGACCGCCGTACCGCTGGCGCTGGGCATTCTGCTGGTGGTCTTCGGGGCGCTGGTGGCCGCGCTGCTGCCGGTGCTGCTCGCGGTGACCGCTTGCGTGGGCACCTTCGGACTGCTGGCCCTCGTCAGCCACCAGCTGCCCCTGTTCGACTCCACCAACTCGGTGATGTTCCTGGTGGGCCTGGCCGTCGGCGTCGACTACTCGCTGTTCTACCTGCGGCGGGAGCGCGATGAGCGGGCCGCGGGCCGGGACGCCGGAACCGCGCTGCGGATCGCGGCCGCCACCAGCGGCCGGGCGGTGCTGATCTCCGGGGTCACGGTCATGCTGGCGATGGCCGGGATGTTCCTGTCCGGGCTGCTGCTGTTCCACGGCTTCGCGGTCGCCACCATCCTGGTCGTGCTGATGTCGATGCTCGGCTCGGTGACCGTGCTGCCCGCGATGCTGTCCTGGCTGGGCGACCGGATCGACGCCGGGCGGGTGCCGCTGCTGAACCGCCGCCGGAAGAAGGGTGTGCGGAAGGGCGTGCACGCCAGCGGGGGCCTCTCCGGCAGGCTGATGCGGCCCGTCCTGGCCAAGCCGAAGCTGTTCGCCGCCGTGTCGGGCGCGCTGCTGCTGGTGCTGTGCGTCCCCGCCCTCGGGATGAAGACCGAACAGCTCGGCCTGGAGAAGCAGTTCGGCTCCGAAGCCGCCATCACCGTGGCGTACCAGGAGATCACCGGCTCCTTCCCCGGCGGCCCCGCCCCGGCCGAGGTGGTGCTGCGCTCCGACGAGGTCGGCTCCGCCCGCTTCGACGCGGCCGTGGCGGACTTCAAGAAGGAGCTCGCCGCGTCCGGGCGGTTCGGCAAGACGGTCGACGTCGAGGCGCACCGTAAGGAGGGGGTGGCCCGGATCGAGGTGCCACTGGCCGGGGATGGTCAGGACGCCACCTCCCGAGGTGCCCTGGACACGCTCAAGGAGGAGCTGGTGCCGAGGATCCTCGGACCGGTCTCCGACCAGGTGTACGTGACCGGTGAACTCGCCTCCAGCCGCGACTTCAACGACCAGCTGAAGACCGACATCGCACCGGTCTTCCTCTTCATCGCCGCCGTGACCTTCGTACTGATGCTGCTCTGCTTCCGGTCACTGCCGATCGCGATCGTCTCGATCCTGCTCAACCTGCTGTCGGTGGGCGCCGCGTACGGCATGATGACCGCCGTCTTCCAGCACGGCTGGGGCGCGGAGTGGCTGGGGATGGAGCCGGCCGGGGCGATCGAGGGCTGGATGCCGCTGTTCGTCCTCGTCATCCTCTTCGGGCTGTCGATGGACTACCACGTGTTCGTGGTCTCGCGGATCCGGGAGGCCCATGAGCGGGGGCTCGCCACCCGGGACGCGATCCGCGAGGGCATCCGGACGACGGCGGGCTCGGTCACCGGGGCGGCCGCCATCATGGTCGCCGCGTTCGCGGTCTTCGCACTGCTGCGGATGCAGGACATGCAGCAGATGGGCGTCGGGCTCGCGGTCGCGGTGCTGGTGGACGCCACGCTGGTGCGGATGGTGCTGCTGCCCTCGGTGATGGCGCTGCTCGGCGAGCGCAACTGGTATCTGCCGCGCGCCCTGCGGTGGCTGCCGAGCGTGGGCCACGGCGAGGAGCCGGTGGAGCGGCCGCGTCCGCCACTGGTGGGGGCGGGCCGCTGAGGTTCCTGGACCTGCTGGGGTCCCGGACCTGCTGGGGTCGCGGACCTGCTGAGGTCGCGGACCCGCTGGGGTCCTGGACCTGCTGGGGTCGCGGACCCGCACCGCATGCGCCCGCCCGTGGGGGGGGGGCGACGGGGGGGGGGCGGGGAGGGGTCCCCCGGGTGGGGTCTCCCACAACAACGTCGCCGTCCTGCATCGCCCGGATCGACTCGACCAGTCCGGGGG
>NZ_JBHYVB010000157.1:0-16047 GCF_042750115.1 Streptomyces sp. NPDC059455 | reverse complement strand
GGCTCCTGGCCTGTCCGCCACGGCGGGCGTTCGCGGGTTGACGAGGGGATCAGATGGCGGGCACGTACTTGTACCCCACCCGCCGCACCGTCACGATCGTCCCCCGGTGCTCGGGGCCCATCTTGCGGCGCAGCCGGGCCACATGGACATCGACGGTCCGGCCGTCGCCGACATGGCCGTACCCCCACACCGTGGTCACCAGCTGATCGCGGGTGTGCACCCGGTGCGGATGGGCGACGAGATGGCTCAGCAGCTCGAACTCGAGGTACGTCAGGTCCAGCGGCCGCCCGGCGATCTCGGCGGTGCGCTGGTCGGGGTCGATCCGGATCAGTTCGTCACCCGTCACCGCCGGAACCCCCTCCGGGAGCGGCCCCGCCGCCTCGGGTCCCTGCCGGTCGGCCGGGACCAGCACCAGATAGCCGACCATCGGCGGATGGCCGGGGAGCGTGGGCAGGGTGTGCGGGGGAGCGGGCAGCCAGGTGGCGCCGGGGTGCAGCAGATCGGCGACCGGTGGCACCTCGTCCGGTGCGACGGCTCGCAACCGCTGGCGGCCGGGCGGTAGGGACGGGGCAGCGGAAGCGGAGGGAGAGGCGGTGGCGGACGACAGGCCACGGAGGTTCGTCATGAGGTCAGCTCTTTCGCGCGAGAGGGCGTCAGTGGACGTCGTGCGCGCGGGCTGGGCGGCCGGGCGAAGAGGTCAGCGGCCGAGCGAGCGGGCCCGCGCATCGGATGCGCGGCAACACTCGCGGTCGAAGTGGTGCGCCTGCCGGGACGGCCAGAACGGCTCGAGGTCGTAACGACCCGTCGCGATGTCATGGAGGCTGGCCATGGCCCTATTGAAGCAGATACCGGGCCCGGGGCGCTCGGCCATTGAGCGTGAAGGCCATTGAGTGCGAGGAGGTGCGACGATGCCCCGGTAAGAGGCCCCGCGCGGAGAGCTCCGCAGGCCGCCGCGTACCCCTTGAGGAGCGCAAGCCCATGCCGCACATCGTCGTCGAATACTCCGACACCCTGACCGACGCGTTCGACCGCCCCGGCTTCGGTGCCGCCCTGCACCCGGTGGTCGCCAAGACCGTCGACACGGCGGTGGCGGGCTGCAAGACCCGGTTCCGGCGGATAGAGGAGGCCCATCTCGCGGACGGCGCCGAGGACCTTGCCATGATCCACATCGAGGTGTCGATCCTGTCCGGGCGCGACGCGGAGACCAAGCGGGAGCTGTCCGCGGCGGTGGTGGAGGTGGCGCGCGCCCATGTGTCGCCGGTGCCGGGGCTGACCGTGCAGACCACCGTCGATGTACGCGATCTCGACCGGGACTGCTACGAGAAGCACGAGGCGGTCCATCCCGCCTGACGGAGGCTTCACGGCGGCCGGGGGCGCACAATACACCTTCGATGGCGAATCCGGCATCTACCTATATACCAAGGCGAGGCGCACAATGGGGGTGCGGTGTTGTTACCGCACTGTGCGGTCAGACTTGCATGGATCGAAGGAGGCGAGTCGAATGGCCGACGTCTCACGTGCGAGAGGCGATATAACGGGCCACCCCGACGTGTCCGAGATGCGGGAGCGCTACGCACGCATGATGGACGCGCGGGACGTTGTCTTCCTCGACGGGCCGGTGCTTCTCGCCGGTCTGTACTTCGCCATCTCTCCCTGGGTGGTGCACTTCTCGGGCACCAGCCCCAACCTCATGGTCAACAACCTCGTCCTCGGTATCACCATCGCCCTGCTGGGGCTCGGCCTCACCGCGGCGCCGAGGAGGATGTACAGCCTGTGCTGGGCCATGTCCGCGATCGGTGTATGGATGATCATTTCTCCCTGGGTGGTCGCCCGGGGCGCCGATGCCGGGATGATCGTGAACAATGTCGTCGTGGGTGCCATCACCTGCCTGTTCGGCCTGATCGCGGCCGGCATGGTGATGCGGAAGGGCAGGGAAACAACCTGACCGGACGCTGAATCACCGAACCGTCTGGACAACGGCGAAGGCCGTCCACCGCATACCCTTCGGGGCCGTGCGGCGGACGGCCTTCGCGCGTTGCCCGTGCGCTGGGTCTCAGCCGATCGGCTCGGGCAGCGGCACCACGGCGTAGGAGCATTCGATGGTCCGGCCGGTGGCCGGATCGCCCAGCTCCACCCGCCAGCGCTCGGCGAACTGGTCCACGCCCTCGGCCATCGGGATGGTGCCGGAGATCAGCACGGTGCCGGGCACCAGGTCACCGCGTTCGCGCAGCACCTCGACCCAGTAGGCGGGTGGAAGCAGCTCGGCCAGGGTGCCGCTCTGCACCTCGGTCTCCTCACCGTCGTGAGTGACCCAGCCACGGAGCGTCAGATCGTCGAGGTGGGGCGCCACATCGGACAGCCGCCAGGCGCGGGTGGCCAGTACATCGGGGGCCGCGTTCTTGCTCCAGGCCACGCCGTGGACCTCCAGCTCCCGGTCGGTGTGGTCGCAGGCCGCGGTCAGCAGCAGCTCCCCGTCCGCGGCCACGACCAGCGCCCACTCGGCCTCGCCCGAGGTGCGGGCGTGCTGGACGCTGACGCGGCCGGTCTGCTGGGCCAGATAGGGGGCGACGGGGTAGAGGGCGGGTGTCACGGAGGGCGCGGGCACGCCCAGCTCGGCGAGTTCGGCCACGTGGGCGGCCACATCGTCCTGGCTGCGTCCCGCGTAGCCCGCGTTGAGCACCTGGACGACCTCCACATGGTGCAGGGAGCCGTCGGGGAGTTCGAAGGTGAGCGAGGACGGGGCGGGCTGTGCTGCGGGCTGTGACGGCTTCGTTGTCATGGGTGCTGTGCTCTCCAGGGCGCGGTGGGGCTTGTGGGGGTGATCTGCGGTTTCCGGGCTTGCCGAGCGGTGACCCGCTGCCGCGGGCGACCGCGCTGTTCGCGGTTTCGAAGCGGTTAACTTCCTCCGGAGGGGTTGCGCATACGCTTGGTATACAAGAAGTATGCCGGAAGGTCGATCCGCGCAACCCCCACCCCTCGCATCACTGAGAAAACGCCACGTACCATCCCGTAAGCCTCATGCACCACCTCGAGGACGGAATATGCAGCCCACCGCATCGAGCGCACCGCCACCCCGGACCGACCGGTCCGGGGTCCGCCGCGCCTTCGTCGCCAGCCTCACCGGCACCGCCCTGGAGTGGTACGACTTCGCCGTCTACTCCGCCGCCGCGGCCCTGGTCTTCGGCGATCTCTTCTTCCCCTCCAAGGACCCCACCACCGGCACCCTGCTGGCGTTCTCCACCTACGCCGTCGGCTATATCTCCCGGCCGCTGGGCGGCTTCGTCTTCGGCCGGCTCGGCGATGTCATCGGCCGCAAGAAGGTGCTCATCGCGACGCTCGTGCTCATCGGCGCCGCCACGCTGCTGATCGGGCTGCTGCCCACCTACGCCACGGTCGGCGTCGCGGCCCCGGCCGCGCTGGTGCTGCTGCGCTTCGCGCAGGGCGTCGGCGTCGGCGGTGAGTGGGGCGGCGCGGTGCTGCTGTCCAGCGAGTTCGGCGATCCACGGCGGCGCGGCTTCTACGCCTCCGCCGCGCAGGTCGGCCCGCCGGCGGGCAATCTGCTGGCCAACGGCGTCCTGGCCGGGCTGGGCGCGACGCTGACGGAGGACCAGTTCCTCAGCTGGGGCTGGCGGGTGGCGTTCCTGCTCTCCGGGCTCCTGGTGGTGTTCGGTCTGTGGATCCGCGCCAAGCTGGAGGAAACTCCGGTCTTCAAGGCGATGGAGGCCGCGCAGGACCGCCCGGAGGCGCCGCTGCGCGAGGTGTTCACCACCCAGCCCAGGGCGCTGACCGCCGCGATCCTCAGCCGGGTCGCCCCCGATGTGCTGTACGCGATGTTCACCGTCTTCGTACTCACCTACGCCACCGAGGAACTCGACATGTCACGCGGCTCGGCGCTCACCGCCGTGCTGATCGGCTCCTCGCTGCAGATCGTGCTCATCCCGCTGGCCGGGGCGCTCTCGGACCGGGTCAACCGGCGGCTGTTGTACGGGGGCGCCGCCGTGGCCGCCGGGGTCTGGCCGTTCCTGTTCTTCCCACTGGTCGCGGACGGCAGTTGGGCGCTGCTCACCCTCGGGGTCGTCGGCGCGCTGGTGATCCACTCGCTGATGTACGGGCCGCAGGCGGCCTTCATCGCCGAGCAGTTCTCCCCCCGGCTGCGCTACACCGGCTCCTCGCTCGCCTACACCCTCGCCGGGCTCATCGGCGGCGCGATCGCGCCGCTGCTCTTCACCACGCTGCTCGGGGCCTATCACGCCTGGGTGCCGCTGGCCGTCTACATCGCGATCACCGCCGTGGTCACGGTGGCGGGCCTCTGGCTGGGCCGGGACCCGTCCACCGCCGAGGAGGAGGAGCCGGAGCCGCTCCCCGTCGGCCCCACCGCCTCCACGACCGTGTCCTGACCGCGGTCCGGCCCCGTCCCACCCCGCCCGCCGCCGCGCGGAGCTGTAAAGCGAGCCGTACCGGGGAAGGGGCGGGATGGGGCCGGGTACCCCGCCGGGACCACGAACCCCGACCGAACCCCGGCCGAACTCCGGCGCTCCCGACCAGGACCGCGCCCCGACCCTCCGACCAGGAAATGAGGCAAGCACCCGCCATGCCCCTCCGCATCGCACTGAGCCAGATCACCACGGGCCCGGACCCGGCGTCGAACCTCGCCCTGCTGCGCGAGGAGACCCGGCGGGCGGCGGCTGCCGGGGCGCGTCTGGTCGCCTTCCCGGAGGCGGCCATGGCCTGCTTCGGCACCCGGCTCGGCCCCATCGCCGAACCGCTGGACGGCCCCTGGGCCACCGAGGTCCGGCAGATCGCGAAGGACGCCGGGCTGGTGGTCGTGGCCGGGATGTTCACCCCGGCGCCCGACGGCCGGGTGACCAACACCCTGCTGGCCACCGGCCCGGGGGTGGAGACCTCCTACGACAAGATCCATCTGTATGACGCCTTCGGATTCACCGAGTCCAAGACCGTGGCCCCGGGCTCCGAGGTGGTGACCTTCGACCTGGACGGCGTCCGGATCGGCCTCGCCACCTGCTACGACGTACGGTTCCCGGAGCTCTTCCGGGCCCACGCCGACGCGGGCGCGGTGCTCTCCCTGCTGCCCGCCTCCTGGGGTGCGGGACCCGGTAAGCGCGAGCAGTGGGAACTGCTGACCCGGGCGCGGGCGCTGGACGCCACCGTATGGCTGGCGGCCGTGGGCCAGGCCGACCCGGAGGCGTCCGGCGTGACCGCCGCCACCTCCGCCCCCACCGGTATCGGCCACAGCGCCCTGATCGGCCCCGACGGCACCGTCCGTGAGCGGCTGGACGCGGGGCCGGGGCTGCTGGTGGGGGAGGTGGACACCGAGGAGGTCACCGCGGTGCGCCGCACGGTGTCCGTCCTGGCCAACCGCAAGCTGGGCGGACAGTCATGAGCGAGGCCGGGCGTACGGCCATGAACGGCACCGGCGGGGCCAAGCCGGAGCACGAGTTCCATCTGCCCGTCGCGCCCTGGGTTGCGGCCGCCGGGCGCGGCCGCGGGGGTCAGCGAACAGATCCTGGCCGCGGACGGGAGCGGCACCCACACCACCGCCCTGGTGCGCTGGGAGCCGGGGACGGACACCTCCCCCTCCGGGGTGGTCCGCCACGACGGCTGGGAGGAGGTCTATCTCCTCGAGGGCAGCATGCGCGATCTGACCCTGGGGGAGACCTTCTCGCGCGGCTTCTACGCCTGCCGGCCGCCGGGGATGCCGCATGGCCCCTGGGTCTCCGAGGAGGGCGTCACCATGCTGGTGATCACCTATCCGGAGGCGGCGACCGGGCGGTGACTCACCCCTGGGTGGTGACTCACCCCCGGGGAGTGGCTCAGCCCGGGGCGGTGACTCACTCCGAGACGGTGGCTCACTCCCGGGCGGTGGCTCACCCGGCGAGCAGCACCTTCAGCGTCGACCCCAGATGGGCGCTGATCGCCGCGCGGGCCGCCTCCGGGTCCCCGGAGGCCACCGCGTCCAGGATCGCCCGGTGCTCGCCGAGCACCTCCTCCTGGCGGCCGGTCTGGGTGTAGAGGGCCACCACCCCGGCCCGGATCTGGCGGCTGCGCAGCCCGTCGTAGTGCCGGTTGAGGAGCTCATTGCCCACTGCGGCGATCATGGTCGCGTGGAAGAGGTGGTCGACGGCGATGAACTCCTTGGCCTGCTCCGGCCCCATCAGCTCGCGCTGCCGCTCCAGCAGCTCCGTCAGCTTCTCGACCGGCACCGTGCCCGCCTCGATGGTCCGCTCGGCGGCGTGGCGCTCGACGATTCCGCGCAGCTCCATCAGCTCGGTGATCTCCCGGCCGGAGAGCGGGGCGATATGCGCACCCCGCTTGGGGACCAGCTGCACCAGATCCTCGGCCGCCAGCAGGAGCAGGGCCTCACGGATCGGGGTCCGGGAGATGCCGATCCGGTCGGCGATCTCCTGCTCGGTGAGGAACCTGCCCTGCATGTCGGGATCGGTCAGCACGGTCTCCTTGAGGAACGCGTACGCCTTTTCTCGTCCGGACTGCGCTGGCACTGGGCCCCCATGCTGCTTCGCATACAACTCGTATACGAAAATTATCACGGACCGGTGGCCGCGTCGGGGAGGTCGGGTATCCAGGAGCCGTGGATGCCCGCGGGGACGCGGTGGGGCAGCTCCACGGTGGCCACGGGGGCGGCCGTGATGTCCTGGGCGTCCAGGACGATCAGCTCGGAGGCGTCACGGTGGAGGTCGCTGACGACGGTCAGCAGATAGCCGTCGTCCTCGCTCCCGCCACGGCCTCCGTACGCCTCGCCGTCACCGCCCCCGGCCGCGGGCACGAACACCGCCTCCCCGGGCATCCGGCCCGGCCCGGTCGGCGCTATCTGCCGGGCGCCGGTGGCCGCGTCGTACTTGACCAGTGCGTACTCCTCCAGTCCGCTCCCGGGGAAGGCGACCGCGTAGGCATAGCGGCTGGGCCGCCCCAGCACGCTGTCGTTGATCGTGGGGAACTCGGTGACCAGGTCGTCCAGCGGCTCCTCCCGCGCGCTGCCCGACCCGGGGTCCAGGATCCAGCGGTGGTGCAGGGAGCCGACCAGCGGGACGGCGGCGTGGCCCGGGGCGCCGGTCCACCACTTCCAGGAGGTCTCCCAGGCGGTGCGGTCATAGCGCGGCCCCTCGATGACGACGCGGCCCGCCGGATCCTCATAGGCGTTGGCGATGTGCAGCAGGGCGCCGGGCTCCACCTCGCACCAGGTGACTCGGGGCGGCCCGGTGCGCGGCATGATCCCGATGCGCGGCCGGTAGCCGTCGGACCAGCGGTAGGGGATCCCGGACTGCTCGGCGGGGTCGAAGACGACCGGCAGATCCAGCCAGACCACATAGCGCTCGGTCAGCCCGAAGTCGTGCATCAGCGAGGGCCCCGCGCCCTCGATGGTCTCCTCGCGGACGATATGGCCGTCGCGGGACGCCACGCAGTAGACGAGGTGGGGCGGTAACGGGGAGTACGAGAAGAAGTGCAGCTCCCCGGTGACCGGATCCTCCTTGGGATGTGCCGTCATGGCCCGGTTCAGCTTTCCGCCGAAGTCATAGGCGCCGACCGTGGCCAGCTCGGGCGTCAGCTCATAGGGGAGGTTGGCCTCCTGGAGGGCCAGGATGCGGCCCGCGTGCTCGATCACATGGGTGCCGGCGACGCTGGCGGCGAGATCCTCCGCGCCGTCCGCACCCCCGTCACCCGTGGCCGCGCCCCCGTCACCCGCGGCCGGGCCCGTGCCGCCCGCGGCCGTCCCCGTGCCGTCCGCTGCCGCCGCCTTGGCGTCGTGGAGGGCTGGTGTGCGCACCCAGCGATTGCGGTACCACTCCGCTCTTCCCTCGCACAGCCGCAGCCCGTGCACCATGCCGCTGCCCTTGAACCAGTGCGAGGGCACCACCCCTGGCGGGGGATTGTGGCCGTTGCGCAGATAGCGGCCGGTCAGCTCGGGAGGGAGGGAGCCGTGCACGGTGAGGCCCCAGACGGTGGACTCCAGCCCCACCGGGGCGTAGTGGCCGCTGAGATAGGGCGGCCGGGCGGGCTCGTCGGGCTCGGCGGGGCCGGTGGGATCGGCGGATGTGCCGAGGAACCGGCCGCTCATCGCGCGCCCTCCTCGCCGCTCCGGCGGGCGTCCTCGTCCGCGACCAGGATCACCTTTCCGGCGACGGTGCCGGACTCGGCCAGCCGCATCGCCTTCGCGGCGGCGGAAAGCGGAATCCTCGCCGCCACCAGTGCGGTGAACTCGCCCTTCGCCATCAGCTCCAGCACCTGCCCCAGGTCGGCGCGGACCCGCCCCTGGAAGGCGGCCAGGCGCCGCCGCCCGGCCCAGAGGTTGTAGAAGTGCGCCCGCCGTCCGTTCGGCAGCAGGTTCCACAGGGCCAGCCGGGCGAACAGCTTGAGCACCGGGGTCCGGGACGAGCCGGGGACGTCCCGGGTGGCCGCCGTGCCGTAGGAGACCAGCGTGCCGCCGCGGGCGAGCAGCCGGAAGGAGTCCACGATGCCCTCGCCGCCGATGTGGTCGAAGACCGCGTCGACCCCGCCCGGCGCCAACGCCCGCACCCGGGCGGGCAGATCCGGATCGCGGTAGTCGAGCGGGGTGGCGCCGAGGGCGTGCACCGCGTCGTGATGGCGGGGCGAGGCGGTGCCGATGACCTTGATGCCCGAGTGGCGGGCGAGCTGGACCAGGGTGGTGCCCACCCCGCCATTGGCCCCGTGGACCAGCACGGTCATCCCGGGGCGCACCTTGGCCACGCGGTGGAGCATCTGCCAGGCCGTGATCCCGTTGACCACCACGGTCTCGGCCTCCGCCGCGTCCACCCCCTCGGGGACCTCCACCAGGTCGCCCGCGTCGACGAGGGCGTGGCTGGCCCAGCCACCGATCTTCGTGAGCGCCGCGAACCGGCGCCCGCGCAGGGCCGGATCCGCCCCGGGGCCGGTCGAGACCACCCTGCCCACCAGGTCATAGCCGGGCACGAAGGGGAACGGTGGCTGGTCGTAGTACTTCCCGCGGCGCATCTGCTGCTCCGCGAAGGAGACCCCCGACGCCTCGACGGCCACCAGCGCCTGCCCGGGACCGGGCTCGGGCAGCGGGCGGGTGCGGAGCTCGAGCCCCTCGGGCTCCACCTGGCCCGGCAGAACCACTTCGGTGATCATGGCTGACCTCGTTTCATTGTGAGGAGTTCTCGCCGTTGTAAGAACTTCTAACCAAACAATGAACCTGTTACTCTCGAGGTGTCAAGTCCGAATTCGAAGACCCGCACGGGAGGCGCGTCCATGGCGACAGCACGGCGAGAGCGCTACCGCAAGCAGACCCGGGAGGAGGCCAAGGCCGTGGCCCTGGCCCAGCTGGCCGAGTCGGGCACGGCGGGCATCTCGGTGAACGCCATCGCGAAGGCGATGGGGATGACCGGCCCCGCGCTCTACCGCTATTTCGCGAGCCGGGACGAGCTGCTGACCGAGCTGATCACCGACACCTACCGCGATCTGGCCGAAACCCTCGCCCAGGCCGTCGCCGACGCCGCCCCCACCGACCGCTTCCGCGCCATGGCCCGCGCCCTGCGTGACTGGGCGAAGCGCCAGCCCGACCGCTATCTGCTCATCTACGGCACCCCGGTGCCCGGTTACCACGCGCCGCCGGAGACCGCCGAGATCGCTGCCGGGATGATGCGGACCATCGTCGACGCCTGCTCCGCCGTCGGCGACGCCGATGGCGCCACCGCGCACGGCGCCACCGCCGGCCCGGGGCAGCAGCCCCTCACCGAGCTCGAGGCCGAGTTGGCGCGCCATCTCGAGGGCGTGCGCTCCTGGGTGCCCGGGGAGGAGCCCGGCGGTGAGCTGAAGGGCCGCGCGCTGCGCACCTGGACCCGGCTCCACGGCGTGATCAGCCTTGATGTGCAAGGCCAGTTCACGGGCATGGGCTTCGATCCCTCGGTCCTCTTCGAGGCCGAGATCGACGCCCTGGTGCGGGGCGGCTGAGGCGCCCCGGCCGGAGCTGCCCGCCCGGCGGGCCCGGCGCACACTGGAAGGACACCGGAACGCGACGGGGAGCGGAGGCCGCGATGGAGC
The DNA here is from genome assembly GCF_042750115.1 of Streptomyces sp. NPDC059455. Taxonomy (NCBI): domain Bacteria; kingdom Bacillati; phylum Actinomycetota; class Actinomycetes; order Kitasatosporales; family Streptomycetaceae; genus Streptomyces; species Streptomyces sp. NPDC059455. Next base: position 5,991 of record NZ_JBHYVB010000157.1, on the reverse strand, counting down.
AGGGTGAGTTCGATGTGGTCGTGGAGATCCCGGAGGGGTCCCGCAACAAGTACGAGATGGACCATGAGACCGGCCGGATCCGGCTGGACCGGATGCTGTTCACCTCGACGAAGTACCCGGCCGACTACGGCTATGTCGACCACACCCTCGGCCGGGACGGCGATCCGCTGGACGCCCTCATCACCGTCGCGGAGCCGACCTTCCCCGGCTGTGTGATCCTCTGCCGTGCCATCGGCATGTACTGCATGCGCGACGAGCAGGGCCCGGACGAGAAGATCCTCTGCGTCCCGGCCCATGACCCGCGCTATGTCGGCGTGCAGGACATCGATGACGTCCCCGAATTCGACCGGAAGGAGATCACCCACTTCTTCGAGGTCTACAAGGACCTCGAACCCGGCAAGTCCGTCGAGGGCTCCCACTGGGAGGGCCGCGACCGGGCCTACGCCGAGATAGCCGCCTCCCGCGCCCGCGCGGCCGCAACCGGCCGGTTCCAGAGCCCCTGAGCGGGACCGGTGGCGCGGGCCCCTGAGCGGAGCCGACGCTCAGGGCGCCGCCTCGCGCGGCGCCGGCACCCCGCGGTCGTTCTGCGGTACGCCGCGGTCGTTCTGCGGCACCTCGCCATCGTTCTCCGGCACCTCGCCATCGTTCTGCGCCACCCCGCGGTCGTTCTCCGGCGTCCCGCGGTCGTTCTGCAGCTCCCACAGCTCCCGGAACAGCCCGGGGGACCCCGTCAGTTCCGCGAATGTGCCCTGCTGGATCACCCGCCCTCGCTCCAGCACCACGATCCGGTCCGCCACGGCCACGTTCGCCAGCCGGTGGGTCACCAGGACCACGGCGCGGTCCTCCGCGATCCGCCGCAGCCCCGCGAAGATCCGGTGCTCGGCGCGGGCGTCCAGCGCGCTGGTGGGTTCGTCCATCACCAGCAGCCCCGCGGGCCGGTGGAACGCGCGGGCCAACGCGATGCGCTGCCACTGCCCGCCGGACAGCTCCACCCCGCCCCACCACTGCCGGGCGAGCAGGGTGTCCAGCCCGCTGCGCAGCCCGTCCACCACCTCATGCGCCCCGGAGTGGACCGCCGCCTCCCGGACCCGCTCGTCCCCGCCGTGCGGCTGGCCCAGGGTGATGTTGTCGCGGGCGGACAGCGGCCAGTGCGCGTAGTCCTGCGGCACGACCGCCGTATGCCGCCACATCGCCTGCGGATCCAGCTCCGCCACGCCCACGCCGTCCCAGGTCACCATGCCCTTGGTAGGCAGATAGAGCCCGGTCAGCAGCTTGCTCAGGGTGGTCTTGCCCGAGCCGTTCTCCCCGACCAGTGCGAGCACCTCGCCCCGCCGCACCTCGAGCGTGACCTCGTCCAGGGCCGGGGCGTCGGACTCCGGATAGGCGTACGTCAGCCCCTCGGCCCTGATGATCCGCGGCGCCGCCGGGACCAGGGCGCCGCGCCGCATCCGGTGCCCGCCCGCCTCCTCGATGAACTCCGCCCAGTCGTCCAGATACAGCCCCGTACGGAACAGCCGCGTCCCATAGCCGACCATCCCCTGCAGCGAGGCGCCGACCGTCCGCAGCGCGAACACCGCCGTACCCGCCGACGCCACCGACATCTGCCCCGCGCCCAGCAGCAGCGCCAGCGACGCCCAGACCAGCCCGGACGCCAGCCCTCCGGCCAGCGCCCCCAGCACCGCGTACCGCGCCCCCCGGTGCACCGCCTTGTCGGTGGCCGCGTCCACCCGCGCCCCGATGGCCCGGTACCGCCTCAGCAGAAACTCCGCCATGGTGCCGGAACGGAGCTGATCGGCGATGTCCTTGTCCACCATGTACCAGCGCAGCAGTCCGAGCGTGCGCCGGTCCGCGCTGATCGCACGACTGGTCTCGTACTGCACCCGGGCCGCCTTCATCCCCGCGATCCCCTGCGGCAGCGCGGCCAGCAGCAACAGCGGCAGTAGCGCCGGATGCAGCACGGTGACCACGCCCGCCGCCGCGATGAGCGATGAGAGACACGCCATGAGCTGCTGCGACTCGGTGATCAGATCCCGTGCCACCTCGGCGCCCCGGTCCGCCGCGTCCCACTTGTCGTTGAACCCGGGGTTGTCGTACGCCGCCAGCTCGGCGTTGATCGCCGCGTCCAGCATCTGGGTCTCGGCCTCGCGGGAGATCCGCGGGGAGAGCCGGCTGGAGATGTTGTTGACCGCGATCCCCAGCAGCGCCCGCAGTCCGGCCGCCCCCGCCAGCACCGTGATCGAGGGCAGTGCGTCCCGGAGCCGGTCGGTGATGTGGCCGGACGAGATGAGCGCCGTGATCGTGCCGGTGGTGGCCAGTAGCCCGAACGCCTCGAGGAACCCCGACAGCGCCTGGCACACCAGCAGCGCCACCACCGCCTTACGGTCCACCTTCCAGGCCAACGCCAGGGAGCGGCGCACCAGTTGGGGCAGGCGGCGGGCCATGGCCCGGGTGGTGATGGGATGCCTCTCCAAGGCCATCAGTGTGGGCGGCCGGAACCGTAACTCCTCGCCCGGCCGCTCGGCCGACGGTTCCGATGGTGATTCAGAAGGCCGGTTCGATGGTTGTTTCGAAGGTTTCGACGGTGGTTCCGGTGGCTGTTCCGCCTGCTCTGTGGTTCGAGACGTCACAAATCCCCCCTGAGAGTGTGTTTTCCATTCGGTATGCCTCAGACTGCCGCAGACCGGGACCCGGGCGCCCAGGGTTTACGCGAGGTCCACCGATCGTGGAGCGCGTTCGTGCGTCACGCGACCGGGAAAAGCGCTGGAGTCGCGCGCCGTTCGCGTGCTTCGATGCGCTTCATGGTGTCCATCGACCGACTGCTCGCCTTCGCGGCCATGTCCTTCCTGCTGATCGTGATCCCCGGTCCGAGCGTGCTCTTCGTCGTCGGCCGGGCACTGGCCCAGGGCCGCCGCGCCGCGCTGACCACGGTCATCGGCAATACGCTCGGGGCGTATGCGCTGGTCGTGGCCGTGGCGCTGGGCGTCGGATCGGTGGTGGAGCGCTCGGTCCTCGTCTTCACCGCGCTGAAGCTGGTGGGCGCCGCGTATCTGGTGTACCTGGGGGTCAAGGCGGTGCGGCAGCGCCGCTCGCTGCGGGCCGCCTTCACCGGCGACAGCCCCGCCCACGGAGGCCTGCGCACGCTGTGGGAGGGGTTCGCGGTCGGTGTGGCCAACCCCAAGACGATCGTGTTCTTCGCCGCCGTACTGCCCCAGTTCGTCGACCGCGAGCAGGGACATGTCGTGCCGCAGATGCTGCTGCTCGGGCTGGTCTTCAGCGCCATCGCGGTGATCTCCGACAGCGTCTGGGGTCTGGCCGCGGCCACCGCCCGCAGCTGGTTCGCCCGCTCCCCGCGGCGCCTCGCCATGGTCGGCGGCGTCGGCGGACTCTCCATGATCGGCCTCGGTGTCACCGTCGCCGCGACCGGCCGCGCGGACTAGCCCCGCATGGACTCCGTCCGGGTCAGGCCGCTGCGCTCCGACGACCTCCCCTCCGCCGAACGCGCCTCGGCCACCACCTTCCTCGAGGCCGACCGCCGCAGCAGGAGGGTCGGCGAGCCCGAGCCCCGGCCCCGCCCGGCCGCCGCCTCCCGGCAGTGGATCGACCGGTTGCGCCACTTCCTCGCCGAGGACCCCGGCGGCTGCTGGGTCGCCGTGGACGAATCCGAAGGCGACGACGGTGTCATCGGCTTCGCCATCTCCCAGAACCGTGGCCCGTTCTGGTTCCTCGCCACCTACGGTGTGCTCCCCGGCCACCAGGCCAAGGGCATCGGCCGGCGCCTCATGGACGCGGCCCTGGCCCATGCCGACGGCCGCCAGGGCATGTTCTCCTCCACCGTCCACCCCGGGGCGACCCGGCGCTACCGCCTCGCCGGGTTCTCGCTCCACCCCCAGATGCGCATGGTCGGCACCGTCGACCGCGCCACCCTCCCCGCCATCACCGGCGTCCGCGAGGGACGGGACGACGACATCGACTGGATGAACCACCTCGACCGGCGCCTGCGCGGCGCCGGTCACGGCCCCGACCACGCCTATATGCGGGGCACCCTGCGGCTCGTCGTCTCCCGCGCCTACGGCAGACCGGGCTATGTCTACATCGACGACCAGGGCCGCGCCGCCCTCCTCGCCGCCGCCCAGCCGGCCACCGCCCAGGACCTGCTCTGGGAGGCCCTGGCCACCTCTGGCCGCGACACCCTCGTCAACTGCATCACCCCGGCCAACGAATGGGCGGTCGACGTCGGCCTGGCCGCCCGCCTCGACATCGGCCAGGAGGGCTATCTGGCCCTCCGCGCCATGCCGCCTCCGGCGCCCTACCTGGCCAGCGGCCACTTCCTCTGACGCCACGCCATGCGCCCCGCGTGCGCGGGCAGTCGGGGATGGGGCACGCGCGCCGCGCATGGGGTGGGAGGTGCGCTGGGGGAGGGGGTGGGCGCTGCGCCGTATGGGGTAATTCGGAGGCGTATCTATGGTTTTGGTGGCGTGTCGCGCGCCTACTGGTGCTACAGACCGGTGGGTTTCACATCTGCCGGGGGACGGCGAGTCGCGCATCCCGCGTCGAACGCCGTAAGCGCGCACCCCCCAACCCCTGACGCGCCGCCACGCGTCGCGGTCACGGCCTCGCCTGGCGAGCAACGGCCCACCATTCCACCCCACTTGGAGGGCCATCATGGCTTCACCCACGATCACGCTCGTCACGGCGACACCGAACCCCGCCGTGTCCGGGCAGTCGGTCACGCTCACCGCCACCGTGATACCGGTCGGCGCCGGAACGCCCACGGGCACCGTCACCTTCGTGGTCAGCGGCGGTCCCACCCTGAACGGGACGCTGTCCGGCGGGACCGCCTCGGTCACCGCGAGCGGTCTGAGCGTCGGCACCCACATCGTCACCGCCACCTACAACGGTGACGCCAACTTCACCTCGTCCACCGGCACCACGGCCGTCGTCGTGATCCAGGCGTCGACGACGACATCGGTGACGTCGGCGCCGGATCCCTCGACGCTGGGGCAGTCGGTGACGTTCACCGCCACGGTCACCCCGATCGCGCCCGGTGCGGGCGTCCCGACCGGTACGGTCACCTTCGCCATCAGCGGCAGCGGCGGCGGTACGTTCACCCAGCCGCTGTCGGGCGGCATGGCCACGCTCACCCTCAGCACCCTCGGCGTCGGCACCCACACCGTGGTCGCCATCTACAACGGCGACACCAACTTCCTGCCGTCCAGCGGCACCGACACCCACACCGTGAACCCTGGGCCCGCGGCCACAACCACGACGCTGATGTCCTCGGTGAACCCGTCCGTGTTCGGGCAGCCGGTGACGTTCACCGCCACGGTCACGCCGAACGCGCCCGCCACCGGGATCCCGACCGGCACGGTCACCTTCGTGATCAGCGGCAGTGGGGGCGGTTCGTTCACCCAGCCGCTGTCGGGCGGCATGGCGACGTTCACCACCAGCGGCCTGGGCACGGGTTCGCACACCGTGACGGCCAGCTACAGCGGTGACGCGAACTTCGCCGCGTCGTCGTCGGCGACGCTGACGCAGCTGGTGAACCTGGCGGTGTCGAGGACCTCGATCAGCTCCAACCCCAACCCGGCCCTGGCGGGCTCGGAGATCGACTTCGTCGCCTTCGTGGAAGCCATCCCGCCCGGCGACGCCACCCCGACGGGCACGGTCACCTTCACCATTACCCGTGGTGCCACCATCGTCGAGGCCGAGGTGCCCGTGGACGCCTTCGGATTCGCCTTCGCCACCGTGGGTCTGCCGGCAGGCGACTGGGACGTCAGCGCGGTCTACTCGGGCGACGCCAATTTCGGCGCCTCGGGCGTCTCCGAGTACACACAGACCGTCACCGGCGCCTAGGGAGTGTCCGGCGGATCTTGGCGCCTGCGGCGGGCTGCTCCCCTCCCCGCCCCTTCCCGGCACCTGACGGTATGCGGCTCCGCCGCGTGCGGGGCTCCGCCCCAGACCCGGGGGCCAGGGGCGAAGCCCCTGCCACGC
>NZ_JBHYVB010000156.1:6968-27617 GCF_042750115.1 Streptomyces sp. NPDC059455 | reverse complement strand
GATCTATCTCGCCGACCACGTCGACGAAGGACGCCTGCCGAACCCGTGAAGTTTCGGCAGCACCTTGCACGAGTTCGCCGGAACATGTGCGCTTTCGTGAAAGCCTCGTTGGAAGCGATGGCGACGCTGTTCTTCTCCTCGCGCTCGGTCAGAACCTGAAACAGCAGTTCGGCGCCCCTGCGGTCAAGCTCCATGTAGCCGAGTTCATCAATGCATAAAAGATCGACACGGCCGTAGCGGGCGATCGTCTTGGACAGCTGCTTCTCGTCGGCAGCTTCGACCAGCTCGTTGACGAGCTTGGTGGCCAGCACGTAGCGGACGTGGTAGCCGTGCATCGCGGCCTCGGTGTCCAGAGCGATCAGCAGGTGGGACTTGCCGGTGCCGGAAGTGAAGGCGATCGACTGCAACATCTTCGTGCGGTCTTGCCGTGTGAGGTGAGGGTCGTCGCGGAGACACATCCGTTGTTCGGGAAGTTGTTGTCGGCGAAGTCGTTCAAGCGGTGGAACGGCGTGTTGCTGTTGGTCGTCGACTATAGCCCCAGGGGTGAACGAGACCTTCGCCTTTGGTATGGGGTGGGGCTGACAAAACCTGGCACCGGATTTGCGAGCGTCTGCCACCGACAGGGATAGTGCACCACGTGACCGGGCCAACGGGCATGGATCTTGCCTGGCTTGCGGTTGTTCTCGCCGGTCGGATCGGTGAATCGCCTGCCGGGGCCGAGCCTGGTCAAGTGTCCGGAGACGGTGCTATGACGTCGCGAGCGGTTGCTCCACTTGCTCGCGCCGACCCGGGCGACGCTGATCTCGGCAGTGCCGTGGGCAATCGGGCGGGAACAGCATCACCAGACCAGGCGTCGGCGCCTTCGACCGCGCCGGAGCCGGCACGCCGTCGATCTCGAACGGCTCCACCGGACCTGCCCGCTCGTCGGCATGCTCCCGGGAGGGGTGAAATCGTTATGACCGTTGCATCAGCGACTTGGTGAAAGCGTAGGCTTGTACGCCCTTCGCCATCGTGGGCTGGTGCTCGCGCATAACCTGCTGCAGGAGCGGGCCCCGTGCCGAGGTGTGGTCGTACTCGAGTTCACCGGCCAGCGAGTACCACGTGGTCGGCACCGCGCCGGCCTGAACCATGCGCTGTATGGCGATGTCGTGGGTCTCCTTGGTGAGGGAGCCGGAGGCGTCGGCGATCACGTACACCTCATAGCCTAGACGCATCGCCCCAAGGACACTCTGCAGCACGCATCCCTCGGTCGACACTCCCGCGATCGCCAGCCTGTGGCGGCCTGTGGCCTCGACGGCGGCCGCGAAGCTCGTATCCGCGAAGGCATTGGTCGCGCCGGGGCGCTCGATCACGGGGAAGTCATCGCCGATAACCGCGAGGAGCTCGGGGTAGAGCGGGCCGGAAGGTTTGTCGCTTTGGCCGTTGGTGACCACGAGGCCCGTCTCGAAGAGTGTCGCGGTCTTGGCCAGCCCGACGACGTTGTTGATGTGTGTGCCGAGGTCGTGGGAGCGCAACAGGTTCGCGAAGCCGACCGCGTGGTCGATCAACACGATGGTGGTGTTCTCGGGCGTCAGCGGCTCAGGGACCGGCATGATGTGCCTCTTCTCGTTCGTCGTTGTGGATCGGTGTCTTCGGACGGGGCATCAGCGGGTCGGTCGGCAGTCCGGCGCGATCACCCGGTAACGGCGTCGTGTGCCTGGCCGCGCCGGACCTCCGGAGTGCCCGGCACCAACACGATGGTTCTCCGGTCGGCACCCGCCTCGAAGGCGCTGACGCGATGCCCGTCCACGACCACCCTGTGCCGGGTCGTGCCGGTGACTGAGCCCTTCGCATGCCATCGGCTGCTGTAGGTGAGTCATGGGAAGTACTGCTCCTCGGCAGGCTGACCACCGCCCTTAATGACCAGGTGGTCAGTAAGGGCCATACACCCCGCTGCGCCAATTGACCATCCGTATACTCAGGCGGATGAGCGAGCGAATCGCCGACCGCACGCCGCAAGCCCGAGCCCGCGCCGGACAGCGTCACGGCGCCGCAGCTCCGCGGCGTCGGCGCGATCGGGCAGTGAGTCCGAAGGCCATCCTTGAGGTGGCCCGGGCAGAGCTCTGCGAGCACGACCACAGCAAGACGACGATCCGGGCCATCGCCGCGCGAGTCGGCGACCCAACTCGTGTTTGTTCTGGGCAGCCTTGTCGCGTCGGCCGCGGTGGCAGGCGCACTACCCGCAGGCCGAGCCGCACGCACGCCTTCCGTCGCGGCGGTCTCCCACAGCCGCTGACGGCGAGGCCGCGCTCCGCCCGAGAGCACCCAACTGGTCCGCCCCCGTGGATCAACGAGGACGCAGACGGTTGCTCCTGGGCGGGCTTCTGCCGAGACGCGGCGAGCCGGGCGCGCGATCGCCGAGCCGCCCGGGCGGCCCCTGTCGGCCCGGGCACGTTCAGTGAGGAACTGGTTCACAGGATCGAGGCTTGGGGCCGGGATCAGTTACCGGCTTTGCCGGGGCGGACGCCGGAGCCGTACATGAGCATCGGGCAGCACCTTGAGGATGGCGTCACTCCACCTCGGGAAGCCGGTGTGTGGGCGCCGCGCTGCCGTCGCCGACCCAGTCCTGAGTGATGCCGCGCACCCGGACGGAGAGGTCCGTGTGTGCGGCATCAAGAGTCTGCCTGCCGCGATCAAGCGGTGTGTTGGCAGGTGGTCAGCACAGGATCAGGGTCCTGCCCGAAGCGGCTGCCCGGACCTGACCCAGGGGCATCGGCCGCAGCGTCCCTAGCCGCGGTACGTCTCGGTGTGGCTCAGTATCAGTCGGGTCAGTGCGGCGGGGCGGTCGAGTTGGAGGAAGTGTCCGGCTCCTCGCAGTCGCTCGAAGCGCCATGGGCCGTCGACCCACTCGCCCGAGCGTGCGATCTGTTCGAGGCTGCTGTAGATGTCTCCTTCCGGCCAGATCCCGAGCGTCGGCACCTCGACCCGGGGGATTGGGCTGATCTTCGCGTTCACGGGGTGGATGTTGGCCTGGTAGAAGTTGAGCATCGCCCGCACCGCGCCGGGCCTTTCCAGATCGGCGATCCAGGCGTCTGCCTCGGGGTGGTTGCCCACCCACCAGCGGAACGTCGACCAGGGCCCGCCCTCGCCCTCCGCCTCGCTGCGCAACCACTCCTCGGCGTCGGAGAACAGCAACCGCAGCATGTACCACGACAACTGCTTCTGCTCGTACGCCGCGTACCTCCGCGCGCCGGGGTGACCGATGCTCAGCGCGACGTAGGACCTGACCCGGTCGGGGCGGTGGGCGGCCATGGCCCACGTCGACGCGGCCCCGCGGTCGTGACCCACGAGGTGGAAGGTCTCCGCCCCGAGTTCGTCGACGATCGCCCACAGGCGTTCCTGGTCCTTCGCGATCGTGTAACTTGCCACGTCGGCCGGCATGTCCGAGTCGCCCTGTCCGAGGAGGTCGGGTGCGATGACCCGGTACCCGGCCTCCAGGAGCCCGGGGACCTGGCCCCGGTAGACCGCCGACGAGTCGGGGATGCCGGGCACCAGGACGATGATCTCCGGGCCGGTCCCCGCGGCGAAGACATTCAGCCGGTGCCCGTCGACCGTGACCGTGTGGCGGTCCATGCCGGTGAGGCGGTGAGCCGCCGGGTGGAGGACGGGTGAGGTGTGCTCCTGTGTCATGACAGTGCTCCGTTTCTCTCAGGTGTCGCGGTGCGCTTGATGGTCGGGGTCTCGGGCTCCTGTCCCGGGCGGTTCCTACGGCGTCGACGCGCCAGGTGGACAACCCCCGGGGTCGCGTGGATCAGGAGGTGGTCGTCGGGTGAGCGCCGTCGTTCGCTCAGATGGAGCCGGTCATTGGCGATCAGGATGGCCATCGCCACCCCGGCCCAGAGGGCGAGGACCACGAGGGGCTGGCCGGTCCCGTGTCCGTCGAAGTAGACCGCCGCCCTGGTGGCGCGCACGACGGCGGAGTTGGGGAGCCACTCGGACATCTGCCGGTAGACGTTCGGCAGCATCGCGGACGGTGTCGTTCCTCCGCTTGCCGCGTTGCCGACGAAGAGGAAGATCAGCGCCGCGAGCCCGGTGCCGGGGAGTCCGAGGGACGCCTGGAAGGCCGCGACGACGAGGACGAAGGTCAGGCCCCCGGCGAAGCCGATGCCAAACAGCTCGAAGGGGGCGCCGGTGAGGGCGCCGAAGCCGACATCGAGCAGAAGCACGTCCAGCAGGGCTGCGAGCGCGGCGTACAGCGCGGCACCCGCGACCCGCCACCAGAGGCGCGCGCGGACACCCACCAGGTAGAGGCCCACGCTGCCCAGGACGCTCGGAACCAGGAGCCCGAGCTCGAAGACGAAACTGGACAGTCCAGCCTCGTCGTTCCGGGACAGCGCGGCGACGTCCGTCACGACGGGCTCGACTCCGGTGTCCGGCAGCGCCGAGGAGAGACTCGAGACGATGGTCCGCTCCAGCGTCGGCCCCATCGCACCGGCGACAACGATCCGGTCGGCGCCGGACGCGGGCAGGATCAGGGCGGCGTCCGCGCGGTTGTCCGCGACCCGTGAGGTGGCGACCGAGGCGTCCGGCACCCGTTCGACGGTGAAGGAGCCGGGTGCGGCCGATGCCAGGTGCCGCGACACGGCATCGACACGGCTCGCCTCGCCCACCACCTCGACCGAGATGCCGTGGGGCGAGGGCGCGTGTGTGGCGTACTCGTACGACGCCGCGAGCAGGAGCGAAACGAGAGCGGCGATCACGGCGACGACGACAAGGCGCCGCGGACTCACCGCCCGCTGCTCCGCCGGCGGCGGTGCACGGTGCTCTGTGTGATCGATGACAACAACCCCCTAATGACCAAGTGGTTATTAGGAGCGTACGTGAGGTCCGAGTTAATGACCAGCCGTATACTTGGTGCATGAATCCCTCAGAGGAAGACCGGTGTGCTCCCGGCCGCGCGGTGGAGTCGCCGGGCGAACCGCCGGTGGCCCGGCGGCGGCGCGATCCCGAGGCGAGTCGGCGGGCGATCCTCGACGCTGCCCGCCGTGAGCTGTACGAGCGGGGCTACAGCCGTATGACGATCCGCGGCGTGGCCGCCCGTGCCGGCGTGACGCACGGGCTCGTCATGCGTCACTTCGGCTCGAAGGAGGGACTGCTCCGTGCGTCGATCCAGGGTCCGGATGAACTCGACACGGTCCTGGCCGGTGATGCGGAGGGACTGCCGGAGCGCATCGCGACAGCGTTCGTCGAGCGGATGGAGGCCGCGAGGAGCTCCGATCCGATGGTGGCCCTGATCCGCAGCGCGGCGGCGGACGATCCTCTCGCGACCGATCTGTACGTGACGATGCAGGCGCAGAGCGCGCGTGCCTATCGCGCGGTGCTCACCGGGCCGGACGTCGACGAGCGGGTCGACCTGCTCGGCTCGGTGCTGCTGGGAGTCACCTTCAGCCGTTACGTGGTCCGCGCCGGAGCGCTCGCCACGATGGAGCCGGCGGAACTGTCCCGGTACCTGGCCGAGTTGCTGCGACCGATCGTCCACCCGATCGACCGGGCTCCCACGGAGACGGGCGCGTGACCGCCGCGCTTCTTGGGGACGTGGTGCAGATCTGCGTCGTGACCAGCGACATCAGGCGCACCATCGACGGTTACCTGCGCATGGGGATCGGCCCGTGGCGCGTGCAGACCCTGGGCCCCGACTCAACCACCGACACCCGATTCCGGGTGTGTCAATTAATTTAACGGCTGATCTTGGTTGTTGAGTGGTCAGTTGTTGCTCGGGGTCAGGCGGCCCTCGAAGGCGATCTGGAAGGCGTTCAATGGCGGCGCGATGACGCCCGACGCAGTGTCGGTGACGGGCTGATCCATCACAGCGATGCCGGGCCAATACAACTCGAATGCGATGGCGGAAACTGCTGCGCTGGATGGAATTGCATCATCGATTAGTACTCCAGTGTGACTTCGCGATCTTGTGGGGGGATCCCGGTCGGGAACGGGTACGGCCACCGCGTGATCATCGGGGTTGTGTGGACTCCTGAAGATCGTGCGGTGGATGTGGGCCGTAGCGTGCACCTTGTCCGTTGGCGGGCGATGTTCGACCAGGCAATGGCCCGAATCGCGGGCCAGTTCGGGCGGGTGGAACCGCGAGCGACTGCACGCGCCTATCTGCTCGGACTGCTGTCGAACACCGAGCGAAAGAACTGCTGGCAACTGGCCGAGCAGGCCGGTCACACCCGGCCTGGGCCCATGCAGCGGCTGCTGCGCTCCGCCCGCTGGGACGCCGACGCCGTCCGCGACGAAGTCCGCGCCTACGCCGTCGAACACCTCGGCACCGACGACTCGGTGCTGGTTGTGGACGAGACCGGCTTCGTGAAGAAGGGTCACTCCTCGGCAGGCGTGCAGCGGCAATACACCGGCACCGCCGGACGCATCGAGAATTCCCCAGTCGGCGTGTTCCTCGCCTACGTCACCAGCCGTGGACGGGCGCTCATCGACCGCCGACTTTACCTACCCGAGCAGTCTTGGTGCGCCGACCCCGAGCGCCGTCGCACGGCTGGAGTACCCGACGACGTGACCTTCGCGACCAAGTCCCGCCTGGTCGGGGACATGATCGCTGCCGCGTTGGATGCCGGAGTCACCGCTTCCTGGGTGACCGGCGACGGAGCCTACGGTCAGGACCCCCACCTTCGCGCCCGTCTGGAAGAACGGGGTATCGGATACGTCCTGGCCGTGGCCTGCTCAGCCAGGGTGCAGATCAACAACGGCCGCGCGCCTGCCCGCGCGGATACCGTCGCGGACCGCCTGCCGAAGGCGTCCTGGCACCGGCAGAGCGCCGGCAGTGGCGCGAAGGGCCCGCGCTACTACGACTGGGCCTGGGTCCGCATCGGCAGTGACCACCATCGCCACCTGCTTATCCGCCGCAACCGGACCACCGGCGAACTCGCCTTCTACCGGTGCTGGTCACCCACCGAAGTGACGCTGGCGGGGCTGGTCCGTGTCGCCGGTGCCCGCTGGAGTATCGAGGAGTGCTTCCAGGCCGCAAAGGGTCAGGTCGGGCTCGACCACTACCAGGTCAGGCACTGGACGGCATGGCACCGGCACACCACCCTCGCCATGCTCGCCCTAGCCTTCCTCACCGCCGTCGCCGTCGCCAGCGCGGCACCCCACCGGCCCACCGAACCGCACCACCCCACCCGAAAACATGAGCCGATACATCTGACCGTCCCGGAGATCCGTCGCCTGCTCACCGCAGTCCTCACTCCGACGGCCATCACCACGGCCAAACTGCTGCACTGGTCCAGCTGGCGCCGACACCACCAGTCAGCAGCTCGACGCAGTCACTACCGGCGACGATCTCTCAAGGAACCCACCAGATGGACCAGGAAACCGCACTGAGGTAAGGCCGTTTCCCGGACAGCTGGTTCTACGCTTACCTGCGAGGCCTGTTTGCGGCCGACTCAGCGGACCGTCGGAGCTGGCGGCGCGACCACTTCGCGCAGCTCGGCGGCGGCCTGGGCCATGAGCTGAGCGAGGGTGGTGTCCGGCTCGGCTAGCCAGCGGGGCATGGCGCGCCGGTGGATCGCCAGCACCACGTCGATGATGAAGCGTGCTTTGCCGGGCTCGACGCCGCGGCGCTCGAGCGCCGGTGCCAGCGCGTCGGCGATGTCGGCGAGCTTGATCAGATCGCGCTCGGCCAGCGCCGGGTTGGCGGCGATCACTCTTCCCCGGCGCAGCAGGAACTCGCGTGGGCGGAAGATCTCCTCGGCGGTTCCCAGCGCGGTCAGCAGCGCCTCGATCGGGGGGAGGCCCGGGTCGGCCGCCTCGACCTGGGCGACGAGGTGGGCCTCGAGTTCGTTGCCGGCGAAGAGGACTTCCCGCTTGTCGGGGAAGTAGCGATAGAAGGAGCGCTCCTTCAGACCGGCGGCGCCTGCGATCTGCGCGACCGAGGTGCGCTCGAACCCCTGCGTCTCGAACAGCTCGAGCGCCGCGCGTTCGAGCCGGCCCTGTGCGTCGGATTCCCATCGCGGCATACCCACCAGGATACGACAACAGGAGCTGTTATCAGCTGGTACGGTCAATGACAACAGATGCTGTTATCAGCCAGGAGGTCGTCATGAAGGCTCTGCAATTCGACCGGTTCGGTTCCCCGGACGTGATCGTGCTCCGCGACGTCCCACAGCCGGAGCCGGGACCCGGCCAGATCCGGATCGCCGTGCGGGCGTGCGGCCTGACACCGGCCGACTGGCACGTCGTCGACGGTCTCCTCGCCGACCATCTGCCGCCGCTGCCGCGCGGGCTCGGCCTCGAGGTCGCGGGCACCGTCGACGCGCTCGGCGAGGGCGTCACCGGCGTCCAGATCGGCGACCGCGTGTTCGGCCCGGCCACCTTCGACGGCCCGACGGCCGGCGCCGCCGAGTACGCGCTGATGCCGGCCTGGGCACGCATTCCCGAGGGCGTAACCGCCGAGCAGGCCGCCGCGCTGCCGATGGCGGCCGAGACGGCGTGGCGCGCGCTCGACGACCTCGGCGTCCAGCCGGGTGAGCTGCTGCTCGTCCACGGCGCGGGCACCACCGTGGGTGAGGCGGCGGTGCGCTTCGCGCTGCACCGGGGTATTCGGGTGATCGCCACAGCCGGGCCGACTCGGGCCGCCGCCCTGGAAGAGATCGGCGCCCAGGTGACCGCCTACGGCGAGGGCATGGCCGAACGCGTCAGCGCACTGACCCCAGGCCCCGTGGACCGGGCCCTGGACACCGCGCCGACCGGGGGCCGGATCGACCGCGCCGACCAGCCCAGTCCGGCCGGCGGCTCGCTACCGACCTTGATCGAGCTGACCGGGGATCCCGACCGTGTCCTCACCGTCTCGGACTTCGCCGCCGCAGCCGAACTGGGCGTCCGGATCACCACCGAGATCCGCTACGACCAGATGAATGAGTACGCCAGGCTCGCCGGCGAAGGCATCCTGGTCGTACCGGTCGCCCGCACCTACACCCTCGACCAGATCCAGGAAGCGGCCAAGCTCAGCCAATCCCGCCGCCCCGGCGGCAAACTCATGCTCGTCCTGTGATCACCTTGATGGCCTGGTCAAGCGAAAGGAGTCCACACAACCCGATGATCACACGGTGACCGCACCCGTCCCCGACCAGGGTCCCTACAAGATCGCGAAGTCACACTGGAGTATTAGCAGTAGGGGGATTCCTACGACAACGCGCTAAAGGCTGTCTCGTAACCGGTGACAGGTGTGTCCAGGTGATCGTTGATCATGGTGGGATGCAGGTGATCACGGCATCGCGGTCGGAGTGGATCGCTCCGTTCACGGGTTTGGAACCCGGCCAGTTCCGCAAGCTCGTGCGCGTCGTGGCCCAGCGCGGCGGGGACGAGATCGCCGACGGCCGCCCTGGCCGGCAATGGCGACTGGACCTAGCCGACCGCGTGCTACTGGTCGCCGCCTACTGGCGCACCAACCTCACGATGCGCCAGATCGGACCGCTGTTCGGCGTCTCGCACTCCGCCGCCCATCGCGTGATCGACACCCTCGGCCCGTTACTGGCACTGGCCCCGGTCCGGCGCACCAATTCCGATATCGGTGCTGCGCTCACCGTTCGGCCGTCGGTCGCCGGCGCGACCGAGCCGTCCATCGCGTGCACCAGAGCCTGGTGGAGCAGATGCGGGCCGGCGCCGCTGTAACGCCCGCCGAACACCGTGCCCGAGCAGAAGTGTCGCCGTTATCGTTGACCGGTGATCGGCAACCTTGAGACGTTCCAGGACGAGCTGGCCGCCAGCGGGTTTCCGCCGCTGGTCAACAAGCTGGCCGGGGCCAGCTTCCGGGGCCGGATCGCCACCCGCGACCTCGGGCCGTTGCGGCTGGTCTCCCTCGACACGCCAGAGAGCGCCTGCATCGGGCGGGAGCGCGACGCCTCCGACGGCGAGAACCTGGCGGTCAAGGTGATGACCTGGGGCCGGACGCGGATCGAGCAAGGGCGCGGCGACGCCGAACTCGGGCCGACCGACCTGGTGCTGCTCGATCCCACGCGTACGCTCCGGTTCGAGAGCACCGCCGCGGCGCACGTCACTATCCTGGTTCCGCGCCGGGAGCTTCGGATCCGGCCCGCGCAGATCGACCGGCTCATCGGCGTACGCATCGACGGCAGCCACGGCCCGGGCGCTCTCGTCTCCGTGCTGGCCCGGGAGTCGGCGCGGTCGGCGACCGAGTTCCGCGAGGCGGAGGCGCTGCGGTCGGCGGCGGCCGTCGTCGAGCTGATCGCGGTCGCATTGGAGGCCCGGCTCGGCGACGAACAACCGGCCCCGGACGAGTGGCTGCGGGACCGGATCACCGGCTACATCGAGGCGCGGCTGGCCGATCCCGATCTGTCCCCGCCCGGCATCGCCGCCGCCCACTACATCTCAGTACGCCGGCTGCACAAGCTGTTCGAGGACCAGCCGCTCACCGTCGCGGCCCTGATCCGCCGTCGCCGCCTGGAGCGCTGCCGAGCCGAGCTGACCGGAAGCGGACGTACTGTCACCGCCGTGGCCGCCCGGTGGGGATTCTCCGATCCCACCCATTTCAGCAAGCTCTTCAAGGCGACGTACGGCTACAACGCCCGCGCACTGGTAACCAGCAATCGTGCACAGACGACCAAGACGCGCACAGCCGGCCCGGGAAAGGATGGTGGTGACCAAGGCACGCAATAGCAATAGGAGAAGTCGTGGCGAAGGTAAACATCGTCCGCCCCGGTGAGGGCGAGATCCTCGGCAGCGGGGCACAGCAGATCCGCATCCTGGAGAACGGCGAGCACACCGACCACCGGCTGGGGTTCGCCGAGGTCACCATTCCGCCAGGCACCCCGAGCCCGTTGCAGCATCGCCACGCCCAGCATGACGAGGGCTTCTACGTGCTGGCGGGAACTTTCCGGTTCACCGTCGGCGAGGACCAATACGACGCCGGGCCGGGCACCTGGGTCATCGTGCCGACCGGGGCGCCGCACACGTTCGCCAACGTCGGCGACGAGAACGCGGTCATGCTGAACACCTTCACGCCGGACCTGTATGTGCAGTACTTCCGCGACTTCAAGGCCATGATCGATTCCGGGCAGCCGGTCAACGCCGAGACCATGAAACCGCTCTGGAAGAACTACGCCACCGAGATCTCGAACGAATACGCCTCGTGAAGCGCCTTCAATACGACCGCTACGGCGGCCCGGAGGTGATTCGGCTCGCTGAGTTCGAGCCACCACGCCCGGGTCCGGATGAGGTTCTCGTCCGCGTCCGAGCGGCGGCTTCCAACGCGCTGGACTGGAAGATGCGTAACGGCGAGATGAAGCTGATGACCGGCCGCTCCTTTCCCCGGGCGATGGGGCACGACTTCGCCGGAGTCGTCGAGGCGGTCGGCGCCGGCGTCACCCGCCTGAAGGCCGGCGACGCGGTACTCGGCCGGGCTCGGTTCCGGCAGGCGGGGGCGTTCGCCGAGATGGTGACGGCCCCGGAGAAGGCGGTCGTGCTCAAACCGGTGGACCTTTCGTACGAGCAGGCCGCCGCCCTGCCGACCGTGGGCGTGACCGCCTACCAGGCCACGGCGGAAATCCGGCCCGGGCAGGCGGTCTTCGTCAACGGGTGCCTGGGTGGTGTGGGCCGGGCCGCCGCCCAGTTCGCCCGGGCGCGGGGAGCCTCGGTCGCCGGCAGCTGCCGCAACCCTGCGACCGACGAGGCCCGCGAGCTCGGCGTCGAACTGGTCGTGGGTTTCGGCTTCGACCCGGCCGCCCTCGCGGAACGGTTCGATCTCGTCCTCGACACGCCCGGCATGCTTCCCTTCGCCGCGGCCCGAACGCTGCTGAAGCCCGGCGGAACCATCGTCGACATCGTCCCAACCCCGGCCAAAATGATCAGAAGCGCACTGCCCGGCCCGTTCCGGGCGATGGTGGGTCGGCCGGTGACCGCCGACCTGGAGGAGGTGGCGCCGGCGGATCGCGGAGCGGATGGTGCCGCGGATCGGCCCGGACGCCTGGGCGGTCGATGACGTGTCATTCCCCAAGGACGGCAGGATGTCGGTGGGCGTCGCCCACCAGTACTGCGGTGCGCTGGGCAAGCAGGCCAACTGCCAGGTCGCCGTCAGCGTGCACGCGGTCTCCGATGTGGCCTCATGCCCACTGAACTGGCGGCTGTTTGTGCCGCGGGAGTGGGCGGACGACGCCGTCCGGCGTCGGCGGACCGGCGTGCCCAGGGACGTCGGGCACCGCCAGAAGTGGCGCCTGGCCCTGGACGCCCTGGACGCCCTGGACGAACTGGCCGGATGGGGACGGGTGCCGCCGGTGGTGGTGGCGGATGCCGGCTACGGCCAGAACGCCGACTTCCGCGCCGGTCTGGCCGGGCGGGGAGTCGCGTATGTGGTCGGCATCCGTGGCGATATCACCGTTCAGCCGCATGACGCGCACCCCGTCGCCCCGGCCTGGTCCGGCACCGGCCGCCCGCCGGTGCCCCGCTACCGGCAGCCACCGGTGACGGTGGCGGAACTGGCCGCGGCCGCCGGACGGGAAGCCTTCACCCAGGTGACCTGGCGGGAAGGCCCCCGCGGACCGATGGCCTCGCGCTTCCTGACGATGTTTGTCCGGCCGGCCGGGGCGCGCTCGCGTCGGCTGGCCCAGGCAGCCGCGGTGGCCGTGCACGGCCGGTGGGACGGCGTCCTGCCCGAGGTGCGACTGCTGGCCGAATGGCCCGCCGGGGAGGAAGCACCGACCCGGTTCTGGCTGTCCGACCTGCCCGACGACACCCCGATCCCCGAACTGGTCCGCCTGGCAAAGATCCGCTGGCGCATCGAGCACGACTACCGGGAACTCAAGCACGGCCTGGGCCTGGACCACTTCGAAGGCCGCTCCTGGAACGGCTGGCACCACCACGCCACCCTCGTCACCGCCGCCCACGCCTTCCTCACCGAGCAGCGACTGTCCCCCAAAGCCGACACACCAGGCTCACCCTCTACCAGATCCTCGACACCATCCAAGACCTACTGAACTGCTGGACCGGCATCCGCACCACCTGCCACCAACCCCTGCCCATCAGAACACACACAACACCAAGATCGAGACAGACATAACGGAGTCCTACTAGGACGTAAACGGCAATCTGCCCACTTCGAACGCCCTCTCAGGCCCCAGTCTCCAGGTGTCCACGATCAAGGGGAAGCTTCACGCATGGCACTCCACCTCCGTGTGGTCGACGCCGTGCCGCGGTCACCCCGATTCTCCTCACAGGGCACTGGAAGATGCCCTTCCGTGCGCGGACGCGCCGGGAGGCCGGGGCGTTCACTCGCGCCGTCACGCCGGCAGTCGCGGAACCCTGGCGAGGAGGTGGCGGGTGTACGGATGCTCGGGGGCGCCCAGGACCTGGGAGGTGTCGCCCTGCTCGACGATGCGGCCGCGCTCCAGGACGGCGGTGCGTTCGCAGAGCGAGGCGACGACCGACAGATCGTGGGAGACCATGACGAGCGTGAGGCCCTGCTCCCGCTTCAGCTCGTTCAGCAGGTCGACGACCTTGACCCGGGTCGTGATGTCGAGTGCGCTGACGGGTTCGTCGGCGAGCAGCACCCGCGGGTCGCACACGGTCGCGCGGGCTATCGCGATGCGCTGACGCTGTCCGCCGGAGAACTCGTGCGGATAGCGCTCCGCGGCATCGGCCGGCAGTCCGACCCGTTCCAGGGCTTCGGCCACCTTGGGCCCGGCCGTGCGCTTGGTGGCGATACCGAGGGAGCGCAGTGGCTCGGACACGATGCCGCTCACCCGCTGTCGCGGGTCGAGCGATGAGTACGGGTCCTGAAAGACACACTGGACGCTGCGCCGGAACCGCCGCACCTGGTCGCGGTCGCGGAGCTTCAGTTCCTCCCCGTCGAAGCGCACCGTGCCCGAGGTGGGCCGGGCGAGCCCGAGCAGCAGACGCAGCAGCGTCGTCTTTCCGGCGCCGGACTCGCCGACGAGGGCGAGGCTGTGTCCGGCCTCGACGGCCAGCGAGACGTCCTCGACGACCGGCTGTGCGCCGGCCCGGTAGCGCAGGGCGGCTTCGCTCAGTTCCAGTACGGCGGTCATCGCGGGCTCCTGGGGTCAAGGGCGGACTCCAGCGTGCGCGCGCTGTCCACCAGCGCCTTGGTGTAGGGCGCGCGCGGGGCCCGCACGATCTCTCGGATGTCGCCCTCCTCCACGGCACGGCCGTCCTTCATCACCAGGGCACGGTCGGTGACCCTCGCGACGACCGCGAGGTCGTGGCTGATGAAGAGGACCGCCATGTCCCGTTCGCGTACCAGGGTGTCGATCAGGTCGAGTATCTCGGACTGTACGGACACATCGAGCGCGGTGGTCGGCTCGTCCGCGATGAGCAGCTTCGGGTCACAGGCCAGCGCCATGGCGAGGGCGACGCGCTGCCGCTGTCCGCCGGAGATCTCGTGCGGGAAGGAGCGGGCGATGCGTTCGGGCTCGGGTAGCCGCACTTGCTCCAGTGCGTCCACGACAGCGCGCTTCAGCGCGGCACCCCGCAACCCGCGCCGTGTGCCGAGCGGTTCGGCGACTTGCCTGCCGACGCGCATCAGCGGGTCGAGCGCGGTGAGCGGCTCCTGGAAGACGATGGCGGCGTCCCGGCCGCGTACGCCTGTCAGTTGCCTGTCGCTCGCGCCCACGACCTCGGTGCCGGCGAGTTCGAGGCTGCCCGCCGCGGCCATGCCTTCGGGCAGCAGGCCGAGTACGGCGAGCGCGGTCAGTGATTTGCCGGACCCCGACTCGCCGATGAGACCGAGTCGTTCCCCTTGGGCGATGGTCAACGAGATGTCGTCGACGAGGACACGTTGGTCCGTCCCGCGGATGGTGAGGCCGCGTACGTCGAGGATGTTCATCCGCGCCTTCCCCGGGCCGCCGGGTCGAGGGTGTCGCGCAGACCGTCGGCGATCAGGTTGACACCGATGACGAGCAGCACGAGCAGGATGCCCGGGGCGAGCGCGCCGGCCGGGGCGGTGGTGAAGGTGGCCTGCGCTTCCTGCAGCATGCGCCCCCATGAGGCATTGGGCGGCGGTGCTCCCAAGCCGAGGTAGGACAGACCGGCCTCGGCCAGGATCGCGAGCCCGAACTGGAGAGCCAGGTTCACCATGAGCGTGGGCCAGATGTTGGGCAGCACATGCCCGGCCACGATCCGCGGCCAGGAGGTGCCCGAGGTGCGCGCGGCCGTGATGTAGTCCTGCGTCAGGACCCGTTTGACCAGGATGCGCACCAGCCGCCCCACGACCGCGCTCTGTGCGAGACCGATGGCCAGGACGGCGGACGCCAGGGTGGCCGAGCGGGTGGCGACCACGAGCATCGCGAGGAGCAGTGTCGGGAAGGCGATGAGGATGTCGAGGAGCGCGGAGAGGGTGTCGTCGAGCCAGCCACGCGTGAACGCGGCCAGGACGCCCAGGGTGACACCGATGGCGGCCGCGATGAGGACCGATCCCAGGCCTGCTTCGAAGGCGATCCGGGAGCCGGTCATCAGCTGGGTGAACAGATCGCGGCCGAGCTTGTCGGTCCCCAGGAGATGGCCCTCGCCGGGGCCCGCGAGCCGTCCACCGGAGGTGTCGTCGGGGGCGTACGGCACCCACAGGAGCGAGACGAGAGCGAGCAGGGCGATCAGTCCGGCCGTCACGCATCCGGCGATCAGTGTGGCCGAGTGCCTGATGGACGGGCGGCTCATCGGACACCCCCCGAGA
Source organism: Streptomyces sp. NPDC059455 (assembly GCF_042750115.1). Classification (NCBI taxonomy): domain Bacteria; kingdom Bacillati; phylum Actinomycetota; class Actinomycetes; order Kitasatosporales; family Streptomycetaceae; genus Streptomyces; species Streptomyces sp. NPDC059455. The sequence goes on along the minus strand of NZ_JBHYVB010000156.1, from coordinate 11,932 downwards.
GCCTGCCCCGCAGGCGTGGGTCGATGATCCGCTGGAGGATGTCGGCGGCGAAGCCGATGAGCAGCACCGCGAGTGTGGAGACGAACAGCACGCCCTGGATGACGGGGTAGTCGTGCTGTGCGATGCCCGTCGCGAGCAGGGAGCCGAGGCCGGGCAGTGCGTACACGGACTCCACGACGACCGCGCCGAGTAGCGTGGACGCCAGCTCGATGCCGAGGATGGAGATCACCGGTACGGCGGCGTTGCGCAGTCCGTGCCGCCACATGGCCCGCCCGAACGACGAGCCCAGGGCCCGGGCGGTGCGCAGATAGTCACTCCCCAGCACGTCGAGCGTGGCCGACCTGACGTACCGGATCAGCGAGGCGCTCATGACGAGCGCGATGGTGGCGACCGGCAGGACGAGGGAGCGCATCGCCTCGGCGGGCTCCGCCCAGCCGTCCTGGGGGAAACCACCGGCGGGAAGCCAGCCGCCGTTCAGCGCGAAGACGGCGATCAGGATCATGCCGAGCCAGAACACCGGGACGGCGATGCCCAGCTGGGAAACCCCGCTGAGCAGCGCGCCGTACCAGGTCCGCCGCTTGTACGCGGCGATGAAGCCGGCCGGTACGGCGATGAGCACCGCCAGTACGAACGCGGCGAGGGTGAGCGGGACCGTCACCCTCAGCCGCGCGCCGACCTCGGGCCCGACCGGGAGCGAGCTGATGAATGACGTGCCCAGGTCGCCACTGGCCAACTGTCCGATCCAGTGGCTGAATTGCTCGGGCAGGGGTCTGTCGGAGCCGATGGAGTGCCGGGCGGCCGCGATCTGCTCGGGGGCGGCGCCCACCGAGGTGAGCGCGTTGGCGGGGTCGCCCGGCAACAGGCGCAGCAGCACGAACAGGACCACGCTCGCGAGCGCCAGCGACACCAGCAGGAAGGCGAGGCGGCGCAGGATGTACCGGGCCATCAGCCCTTCTTGATGTCGTAGGCGAAGAACTGGGAGTTCAGGCCGTTCACCGGATAGCCGGACAGCTTGGTGTTCGCCACGACGATCTGCGGATACAGGTACAGCCAGTCGCTGGCCGCGTCCTCGGCGGTTTTACGGTTGACCTTCTTCAGCAGCTGGGTCTGCTCGTCCGTGGTGGACGCCTGCTCGGCCTGATCGACCCACTGGGTGACCTGCTTGTTGTCATAGCCCCAGTAGAAATCGGGGTTGCCGTACCAGACCAGGTCACGGTCGTTGACGTGTTCCTGGAGCGTGGCCGTGAAATCGCGGTTCTGGTAGACCTTGGTGTACCACTGGTCCGGCGTGATCGAGTTGATCTTGACGGTGACGCCGACCTTGGCGAGCTGCGACTTGATGAAGGTGGCCGCTATCGGGTGCGGGTCGTAGTTGGGGGTGTCGAGGGTGAAGGTGAAACCGTTCTTGTATCCCGCCTCGGCGAGCAGTCTCTTGGCGCGGGCGGGGTCGTACGCGTTGACCTTGGTGAGGTCCTCGTACCACGGGTCGGTGGGCGGCACCATGGAGCCGATGAGCTTGCCGTAGCCGCCCCAGACGGACTCCAGCAGCTTCTTGTCGTCGATGGCCGCGGAGACGGCCTGGCGGACCTTGACGTCCGTGAACGGCTTGGCCTTGTCGTTGAAGACGAGCAACAGCTTGGTGGTGGAATTGCCGTCGCTGACCTTGTAGTTCTGGTTGCTCTTGAACTGGTCGAGGGCGTCGGGCGACTGCTCGCTGGTGACCACGTCGACGGCGCCCGTCAGCAGCGCGTTGTTCAGCGCCGTGGCGTCCTTGTAGTAGTGGAAGACCGCCTGCTTGTTGCGGGCCGCGCCGCCCCAGTAGCCCGCGAACCGGTCGAGGCCGAGGGCGGAGCCGCGGGTCCACTTGCGCAGCCGGTACGGGCCCGTGCCGTCCTCGCTCGTCTTGAGGTTCTTCGCCTGGGAGTTGAGGATCCAGACGTAGGAGAGGTTGTAGACGAAGGAGATCGACTTCTTCGACAGCTGGACTCGCACCGTGTGCGGGTCCGGTGTCGCGATGGACTTGACGACCTCGAGATTGCTCTTGCGCGCGGACTGCGAGTCCTTCGCGAGCACCTTCTCCAGGCTGTACTTCACATCCTGGCTGGTGAGCTTCTTTCCGCTGTGGAACGTCACTCCGTCGCGCAGGGTGAAGGTGTACGTGAGTCCGTCGGGGCTGACCTTGTAGTCCTGGGCGAGCAGCTTCTCGACCTTGCCGTTGTCGGTGAGCTTGAACAGCCCTTCGTAGACATTGCCGTTCAGCGCCTCGGTGACGCCCTGACCGCCGCCCGCGGTGTTGTCGAGGTTCTGCGGTTCGTAGAGCGAGCCGATATTGACCGTGGCGTTCTTGTCGTACGCCCCGCCCGCGGCGCCGCTTCCGCCGGCGCCACCGCCGCAGGCGGTCAGGGTCAGGCCGAGGAGGGCGGCACCGCTGTACAGGGACGTCTTCTTGATGTTCATGAGGGGAACGCTTTCGTGCTGCAGAGGGAAGTCGCGGGGTGATCAGTGCTGCGCCGGGAAGCCGCCGCGGAAGACGGGCCGCTTCTCACCGGCCCGGACGGGCAGGTGGAACCGGTTCTGCCGCGGCGGCATCGGACAGTTGTACTGGTCGGAGAAGCCGCAGGGCGGCACGAAAGCACGGTTGAAGTCGAGGCGGACCCTGCCCTCGCCGGTGTGGGTGACGAAGAGGAAGCGTCCGGCGCCGTAGGTGCTCTCCCCGTTGGTGGGGTCGCCGAAGACCAGCAGCAGCGTGCCGTCGTCATCGAAGGCGCTCAGCGTGTAGTCATGGCCGTCCACGGTGAGCGAGATGTCCCCCGGCACGACGAGGTCACGGGTGCCGCTATTGTCCCGGATGTGCTCGAACGCGACCCGCCTGGCGCCCGGAACCGGCGTATACGAAGCCTCCAGGACCCACGCCGGGTCGTACGGGAAGACCTCGATGTGCTCGAAGTTCCGGATCGCCGGTGACCGGGCGTCCCAGAAGCGCAGGCCGTGCTCGGGCCGGCCGGTGACGAGGTCGGTGCGCCCGAGCGTGGTGACCGTCACACCTTCCGGTGCTCCGGCGCGGGCCACGTCGAGATCGGGGCGCTCACCGGCGGGAAACCAGCGGGTTTCGACGAGGGCGAGGTTTCCCGTGGACGAGGTCACCGAGCGACGGCGCTCGATGCGCCACGCCTCCCACTCCCCGGCGGGGTCGAGGGTCGGCTGATCCAGGGCGGCGTGGGACACGGCTTCACTCATTCACGTAGACAATCGCTGCCTGTCACGCCTCGAAGTATCACGCTGCGTGAAGTTAAACCCAAAGAGATCTCTTTATCTTCCATAAGCCGCCCTATGTCAAGTTGCTCCCGGATACCGAGACGAAAGCGAAACCACAGGTCATCCAGGCTTGGTGACCCGGCGCGGGGGGGTGAGCGGGTGAGCCAGGAGGTTCGGCAGGGCCGAGGCCCGTTACGGAACGTTGCTCTGTCGGGAGCCGGGGAACGCTACCCCCACCGAGGCCCGCGGCCGTGCGTGATCGGATGACCTGAACGAACCCCCTGGCTAGGGCTCATCCGGCGTCCACAGGCGAAGCTTCTCCGGGTTGTGGACCACCCAGATCCGGGTGGCGCGGCCGCCGGAAGCGCCGAACGCGGCCACCGTCACGGTGACGCCCGCGTGCTGGGCGACCAGGCCGGGCGCACCGGCCACCGAACGTTCCAGGAGCCGAAGCCCGGGGGCCTTGTCGGCGATCGCGACCATGTACTGGGCGATGCGCGCCCCTCCCTCGACCGGACGCAGGGCGGTGCCGACCAGGCCGCCGCCGTCGGCGGTCATGACGGCCTCGGGATCGAGTAGGCCCACGAGAGCCGCGATGTCCTTGGCCTCCCATATCCTCTGCACGATCCCGGAGAAGCGCGACCAGATCGCCAACCGCAAGAAGCGCGGTTCCCAGGGTGGTCGACAAGCTCGCCGTCCGCTACGAGGCGACCGTGCTGGTCGCGGCCATCAATGAATGGCTGTGACCTGCACGGTGGCGGGAACCTAGCGAGGTTGGGACCAGCTCAGGGCTGGTGACACATCACTCGATTCCGAGGGGTCCGATGCCCAGGTCCTCACGCATGAGGCGACGCATCTGCGCCATAGCCTTGCGTCGCCGCTCTATCAGGGGCGCGTCGTCGGCGGAGCCGACAGCCGCTCCACGGGCATAGGCGTCGCGGATCGCGCGCAGGCGGTGGAACGCCTCGTTCCCCGCCTCCACGACCTGCGGGGGGCCCACGAGCCAGAGGCGTTCGCTCGCCGTGTAGATGCCGGTGCCGCGCACGGCTTCCCGCACCGCCGCGTCGCGTGCCGACTCGGACATGTAGTCGCCCAGGGCGACGGCCCGTATCTCCTCCCCCGCGGCTTTGAGGGCGGAAACATACTCCGTGTAGACCTCGCGCCGTACTTCCAGAGCGTGCCTGGCTTCCTCCCGCCGCCACCGGTTGCGGTCGGCGATCAGAGTGGCTGCGATGCCGATGACGGCACCGGTCAGTGTGGAGAGCAGGGGCGTCCAGTCCATGTGTCGCAGCTTGTCGAAACCGGTGCGCTGGCACCAGTGCTTTCGCTACGCATGGCCATGAGTCGATCCGGCCGTATGGTTTTCACTGCTGCGGTGAGGCGCTCAGCGAGGTGGCTGACGGAGGCCAACGCCCGTCAATGGATGCAGAGTTGTATGTCTCAAACGCTTCGATAGTCGTTCGGTATATCGAATCGCTCTTGCCCTGGGGTGGCACTCCAGGGATACGGCGGTTCGGAACCAAGAGAGCACCAACGTGCCTGGGCTCTCGCCCTGAACTACCCGGTCTGTGGGCGGGGGGGGGGGCGCCGGCCGGGGCGGGGGGGGGGGCTGGGGGTGGGGTGGTTTTAGTGTGGCGCCCCCCGTGTCCCGCGCGCCGCCGCCCCCCACGACCCGGTCCAGGATCCCGGCGGGGCCGCTGACCACGGTC
>NZ_JBHYVB010000156.1:0-6958 GCF_042750115.1 Streptomyces sp. NPDC059455 | reverse complement strand
GGCCGGGACGGCGCGACTCGCTCCCCCTCGGGCGGCTCCCGGGCTTCTCCGTGATCCCGCGGCGCTGGGTCGTCGAGCGAAGTTTCGGATGGATCATGATGCACCGTCGCCTCGCCCGCGACTACGAGACCAAACCGGCGCACTCCGAGAGCATGATCCGCATTGCGATGATCTCCAACCTCGCGAAACGAGCAACCGGCGAAACATCTATAACTTGGCACAACCCATGAACTATCCCGTCTTCAACCGGAACGTCCTCTCAAAGCCGGTGTCCTGCCCCGGACACGGAGGGCAGGAGCACGCCACGACCGATGTCGGTGCCGGGTTCTACCTCGACCCGCCGAAGGAGGTGCGGAGGGGGGAAGGCTCCGACGCGCCGGTCTACTGGGGAGTACCACAAGCACAAGACCGACCCGGCGCGAGCGGCTTACGTGTACTGGTTCTTCTACGCGTACAACAAACTGACACCGGGCAACAGGCACGAGGGTGACTGGGAGCGCGTCGCGGTTCAATTGCGCGACGCCAAGCCGGAGGCGGTGACGTTCGCGAAGCACGGCGGCGATCCATGCAGCGTGAAGTGGTCGGACCTGAATCCGCAGGACGGGCATCCGACGGTGTACTCGGCGCGTGGTTCCCACGGCTCCTACCCGACTGCCGGATACCACCGGGTGAGTGCCACGTTCGACCGGACGTCGAAGGACGGCCCCGAGTGGCACACGTGGAACCGTGCCCGCCCCGCCGACCGCGAGCCCTGGTGGGGGTACGCCGGGTGGTGGGGTTCGCAGGAACACGTGAACGGCTTCAACGGGCCGATGGGCCCGTACCCGAAACGTCAACTGCCCGGCTTCTTCACCGACGACCGTTGTGGGTCCGCCGACAAGCCGCCGACGGATTCGCCCGGGGGACAGCCCGGGGAGCCCGGGGGCCAGACCGCGCCCAGGACGAAGGAGGGGGCGATCCGGCGGTACGAGCAGTACCTCCACGCCGTGGGGCGGGAGGACATCGACACCGTCTGCGAGATCGCCGGGCCCGCGGCGAAGCAGGCGGAGGACCAGGGGTTCGGTCCGTGTACGTCAACGTTTGTCATCACGTTCCAGATGATCTCGCCCACGCAGAAGAAAGCTCTGCAGACCGCGACAGTCGACCCGGAGCGCGTCGTCGTGCGAACGCCCGACAAGGTCGACATGCCGGCGGAGTCGGTCAGGTCCTCCGCCACCTTCTCCGAAAGCGACCTCGGGACCAGCACCCTGGAATACATCAAGGGCAAGTGGTACATCACCGACTGAAGCGCGCGTGATCGAGGGCGGGCGGCCCGGGCGCGGGGTGCCCGCCCCGGCGCCGCCGGTTCTACCCGAACAGGGCGCTGTAGCCGTTCAGCGCCGGCTGCCCGCCGAGGTGGGCGTAGAGCACCTTGGCGTCCTTGGCGATCTCGCCCCGGGCGACGAGGTCGATGAGGGCCGCCATGGACTTGCCCTCGTACACCGGGTCGGTGACCATGCCCTCGGTCCGCGCGGCCAGCCGCATCGCGTCCAGGGTGGACTCGTCCGGGATGCCGTAGGTGCCCGCGTGGTAGCGCTCGTCGAGCAGGATCTCGTCGTGCGTGAGCTCCCGGTCCAGGCCGATGAGCGACGCGGTCCCGCGCGCGATCCGCGCCACCTGGTCCCAGGTCTCCTTCGGCTTGGCCGAGGCGTCGATGCCGAGGATCCGCCGCGGCCGCCCGCCCAGCGCGGCGAATCCGGCGATCATGCCGGCCTGGGTGCTGCCGGTGACCGCGCACACCACGATGGTGTCGAAGAAGACCCCGAGCTGCTTTTCCTGCTCCGCCACCTCGAACGCCCAGTTCGCGAAGCCCAGCCCGCCGAGCCGGTGGTCCGAGGCGCCGGCGGGGATCGCGTACGGCTTGCCGCCCGCCGCCTCGATCTCCGCGATCGCCTGCTCCCAGCTCTCCTTGAACCCGATGCCGAACCCGGCCTTCACCAGCCGCACGTCCGCTCCGGCGAGCCGGGACAGCAGGATGTTGCCGACCTTGTCGTACACCGCGTCCGGCCAGTCGACCCAGCTCTCCTGGATCAGCACGCACTTGAGCCCCGCCCGGGCCGCGACCGCCGCGACCTGGCGGGTGTGGTTGGACTGCACGCCGCCGATCGACACGAGCGTGTCGCAGCCCTGCGCCAGGGCATCGGCCACGAGGTATTCCAGCTTGCGGGTCTTGTTGCCGCCGTAGGCGATGCCGGAGTTGCAGTCCTCGCGCTTGGCCCAGATCTCCGCGCCGCCCAGGTGCGTGGTCAGGCGTTCCAGGCGGTGCACCGGCGACGGGCCGAACAGCAGCGGGTAGCGGTCGAAGTCGTTGAGGGACAAGGGATCTCTCCGATCAGTGGATGTCGAGCCTGCGCCGCGCGAACGCCACGCAGGACAGGCTGAGCACGGCCAGGAACATCAGGTAGAAGGTCGGCGCGAGCTTGCTGCCGGTCACGTCGACGAGCCAGACGATGATCAGCGGCGTCGTGCCGCCGAACAGCATCACGGCGATGTTGTAGCTCACCGCCAGGCCGGTGGCCCGGTTGGTGACCGGGAACAGCTCCGCCATCATCGCGGGCAGTGGCGCGAAGTAACCGGCCTTCAACACGCCGATCAGGAACATCACGCCGAGTATCACCCCGAAGCCCGGGGCGGCGACCAGGAACGCGAGGCTCGGGTACACCAGCGCGAGGATCAGCATCGCGAAGATCAGCATGATACGGGTGCGGCCGAACCGGTCCGACAGGTGACCCACCACGGGAGTCAGGCCGGTCAGCACGATCCCGGTGACCAGGGTGGACGCGAATCCGGTCGACGCCGGCAGGTCCAGCTCCTTCACCGCGAAGGTGGGCATGTAGGTGATGAAGTAGCTGATCGCGGTGGACACGGCGAGCGCGCCCATGGCCACGAACATGCGGTCCTTCTGAGTACGGAACGTCTCCTTCACCGGCGCGCGCTCCTGGTCCGCGGTCTCGACGAACTCACCGGCCTCGCCGACGTAACGCCGGATGTAGTAGCCGACCGGGCCGATCAGCAGACCGAAGAAGAAGGGGATGCGCCACCCCCACGACTCCAGCTGCGCGTCGGACAGCGTGGCCGTGAGCACCGTGCCGAACGCCGACGCGAGCAGCGTCGCGAAGCCCTGGCTCGCGAACTGCCAGCTGGCCATGAAGCCGCGTTTCTCGGGCATGTGCTCGACGAGGAACGCGGTGGCGCTGCCGAACTCCCCGCCCGCGGAGAAGCCCTGGACGAGCCGGGCGAGCAGGATCGCGATCGGCGCGACGAGCCCGATCTTCGCGTACGGCGGCATGATCGCGATGAGCAGCGTCGCGACCATCATGAGCCGGATCGACACCATGAGCGCACGCTTGCGCCCGGCACGGTCGGCATACCCGCCGAGCACGAGTGCCCCCAGCGGACGGACCACATAGGCCACCGCGAACGTGCCGAGCGTCAGCAGCAGCGACACGGTCTCGTCGGCGGTGGGGAAGAACTGTTTCGAGATCGTCGCGGCGAAGAAGCCGTAGACGAGGATGTCGAACCATTCCAGCGCGTTCCCGATGGACGCGGCGATGATGACGCGGTGCACCTTCACCGGTGCTTCGGGGGCGACTGTCTGTGTGGGTGCGGTCATGGGTGACTCCTCACGGGAGAGTCCTCGCCGAGGTCCCAGAACACGCCGGCCATGATGCGCAGGCTCTCCCGCGCCACGGGGGCCAGCAGGTGCTCGTCCGGGGCGTGCTGGGCGCAGGCGGGGTAGGAGTGCGGGATCCAGAGTGTGCACAACCCGAGCTCGTTGGCGAACGCGTCGTTGGGAAGGCTGCCGCCGAGGTTCGGCAGCAGCGCGGGTTCCGTGCCGGTGGTCCGGCTGATCGAGCCGAGTGCCCAGCGCACCCAGGGGTCGTCCGGATCCGTCCGGGTCGGCGGCATGGTCGGGCCGACCTCGACGTCGACCATGGGAAATCCCTGCTCGTCCAGGTGCTTGCGGAGGATGACGCCGAGCTTGTCGACTTCGGTGCCGACCACGGACCGGAGCTGGCAGTGCGCGTGTGCGCTGCCGGGAATGGCATTGACCGGGTTGTCCGGGTTGCCGGCGGCGAGCGACAGCACCTCGACGCTGTTCCAGCCGACGAGGCGCTCGGCCGGGGTGAGACCGGGTTCGCCCCATCCCTCGTCGACGGGCGGATCGTCCGGTCCGCTGCCGACCGGGATGTCGCGCAGGGCTTCCCGGACGTTCCCGGGGATCTCCCGCGGCCGCAGACTGGGCACGAGGATGCGGCCCCGCCCGTCGACGAGGGTGGCGAGCGCGCCCGCCAGCACGGTCGCCGGATTGCGCAGCAGACCGCCCCAGTTGCCGGAGTGGTACGAGCCCTCGCGCAGGTCGACCCGCAGTGTGAACGGGGTGGAGCCGCGTGAACCGAGGAACAGCGTCGGACGCTCCGCGGCCACGCGCGGCCCGTCGGACGCGATCAGCACGTCGGCGGCGAGCTCGTCCCGCAACTGGGCGCAGACCGTGCGCAGGCCCGGCGAGCCGGACTCCTCCCCGGTCTCGACCAGCACCTTGAGGTTGAAGCCGAGCCGGCCGCGCACGCGGAGCACCTGCTCGAGTGCCGCGAAGTTGATGGTGTGCTGGCCCTTGTTATCGGCGGTGCCGCGGCCGTACCAACGGTCGCCCTCGACCACGACCTGCCACGGATCGAGGCCGGTCCGCCACCGCTCCGGCTCGCCGAGCACGACGTCGCCGTGGCCGTAGACCAGCACCGTGGGCAGCGCATCGTCCTCGTGCCGGACCGCCACGAGCAGCGGGTGGTCACCGGCGGGGTTGTCGACGACGCGCGCCTCGCAGCCCAGTCGTCCGGTGAGCGCCGGGGCCAGCTCGTCGGTGAGGTAGGAACGCAAGTCCCGCGCCCGCGCCCGGTCCTGGCTTTCGGTCGCGAACGCGACCCGGCGGCCGAGGTCGGCGAGGAATTCTCCGGAATCGTAGTATTCGGTGGCACGATCGATCACGGCAGCACGGGTCATCATTACCCTTAACATCGGAAACGTGCAATTTACAATGCATCCGGCCGGTGCGCAGAGTTTACGGAGCGGCGATAGGGAGGCGATAGAGGGAGCAATTGCGCGTTTTCGAAAGGTGTATTGCCCTGGCGGCAACGGCTACGGCAACGACTACGGCTACGGCTACGGTGGGTCGCTTCCCCGTCACCGCCTTCGACGGCCCCGCTCCGCGCTGCAGTACATTCTCAGAATGCCTCTCCTGCCCACGTCGCTGCGTTACTTCCTCGAGGTCGCGCGCACCGGTTCGATCAGCGAGGCCTCGGAGCGCCTGCACGTGGCCACGTCGGCGATCAGCCGGCAGATCGCGAAGCTGGAGCAGGACGTGGGGGCCCCGCTGTTCGAGCGCCAGCCTCGGGGGATGGTGCTGTCGGAGGCGGGCGAGATTCTCGCCGCCTACGTCCGGCGCAGTGCGCTCGAGGCCGATCAGGTGCTCGCCGACGTGCACGGCGTCGAGGCCCTGCACCGCAGTACCGTCAAACTCGCGAGTAGCGAGGGTTTCGCGCGCGATTTCCTGCCGGCGGCTATCACCGCATTTCGGGAAAAGCATCCGGGGGTGCGGTTCCGGATGAATGTCACCGGTCCGGCGGCGGCCACGCGACAGGTGATAGACGGCACGGCGGACCTGGCCGTCACTTATAGCCTCGGGCCGGAAGGGGGAATCAAGGTCGAGTATTCGCAGCAGCAGCCGATCTACGCGCTGATGCCCGACGATCACCCGCTGGCGCACCGGGAGCACGTCGAGCTCGCGGACCTGCTGGAGTACCCGCTCGCGCTGATGGACGAGGGGACCACGATCCGGCAGCTGTTCGACGTCTGCGTCGCGCTGGAAGGGCTGAACTTCGAACCCGCGCTCGTCAGCAACTACTCCGGTGCGCTGCAGAGTTTCGCGCAGCTACGCGGTGGGGTCACCCTGGTCGGTCCGCTGACGGTGCGGCGGCTCGGCGCCGACCATCTGGCGATCGTTCCCATCCGCAATCCGGAGCTGAGCCGCCGGAGCATGCAGATCCAGTCGATGGCGCGGCGCGCGCTGCCCGCGGCGGTGCGGGCCTTCCTCGCGCACCTGATCGAACAGATCGGTGATGACCTGCCCAGGTAGACGGATCCCCGGCGGCGACGCGGCTTTACCTGCCCTCGGCTCGGCGAAGGAGCAGCGGGGTGAGGCAGGGCGGCACCAGTTCGCGCATGGCCAGGGCCGTCGTCGTGCGCTCGATGCCGGGAATGGCGAGGATCTGCCCCGCGATCCGGTACAGGTCGTCCGCGTCGGCGGCGACCACCCGTACGAGCAGATCCGTCTCGTCGCTGAGGCCGAAGACCTCCACGACTTCGGCGATGCCCGCCAGTGCCTCGGACACCTCGGCCAGCCGGTGCTGATTGACCTGCGCGGTGACGAACGCGGTGAGCGGGTGGCCCAGGGCGTTCGGGGTGATCCGGCGTTCGAAGGAGCCCAGCGCGCCGCCCTGCTCCATTTTGGCCACCCGGGCCTGGACGGTGTTGCGGGACAGGCTCAGGTGGGGCCTTGACCCAAGGCCGGGTAGTTAACGTATTTCCGCTGGTGGCAAGAGGGTTGGGCGAGTTCTCGGGCTGTTGTAGGTGGCGGGGCCGGTCTTGGTGATGAGTCCGTTTACGGGCCATCTGTCGAGTTGTCGGTACATCGTGCTGAGGGTGATGTCGCCGAGGTGGCGGGCGAGGTCGCGGGTGTGCCACTGACGGTCGGGTTCTGCGTGAAGGAGGTCCAGGACGCGCTGTCTGTGCCGGTCGGCGGTCGGTGTGTGCCGATCGTCGTGCGAGACGGTGGGCAGGTCGGGATCGGGTTCGAGGATGGTGACGTCGAGGTCGGTGGCCAGGCGGCTTGTGTCGGGGCGGCCGTCGTCTTGGCGTGCGG
>NZ_JBHYVB010000155.1:0-27989 GCF_042750115.1 Streptomyces sp. NPDC059455 | reverse complement strand
GGGGGGCGCCGCGCGCGCGCGCGCGCCCGCGCGCGCGCCGCCCGCCGGGGCGCGCGCCCCCCCCCCCCCCCGCCTCGGAGCCGAGCAGTTCCTCCAGCAGATATCCGGCGAGCGCGGTCGGCGTCGGGTAGTCGAAGACCAGCGTGGCGGGCAGCCGCAGCCCGGCGGCGGCGCCGAGGCGGTTACGGAACTCCACCGCGGTCAGCGAGTCGAAGCCGAGGTCCTTGAAGGCCCGGCTCGCCTCCACCGCGTCGGGCGAGTCATGGCCGAGCACCACGGCCACCTGGGCGCGCACCAGGTCCAGCAGGGTCTGCTCGCGCTCGGCCGCGTCCAGCCGGACCAGCCGCTCCACCAGCGAGGAGCCGTCCCCGGCCGCACCCGACTCGGCGGTGCGGCGGGTCGTACCGCCGCGCACCAGACCGCGCAGCAGCGGCGGCACCATCTCGATGGGCGCGCCGGTGAGCGGCACCAGGTCGAGCTGCATGGGCACCAGGAAGGCGTCGCCCACCTCCTGGGCGGCGTCGAACAGCGCCAGGCCCTCGGCGGAGGACAGCCCCAGCACTCCGGAGCGGGTCATCCGGGACTTGTCGGTGGCCTCCAGCTCGCCGGTCATCCCGCTGGCCTCGGCCCACAGGCCCCAGGCCAGCGAGGTGGCGGCCAGGCCCTGGGACTGGCGGTGGCGGGCCAGGGCGTCCAGGAAGGAGTTGGCCGCCGCGTAGTTGGCCTGGCCGGGGCCGCCGAACGTCCCGGCCGCCGAGGAGAACAGCACGAACGCGGCCAGGTCCTGGTCGCGGGTCAGCTCGTGCAGATTGACGGCCGCGTCCACCTTGGGGCGCAGCACCTTCTCCAGCCGCTCCGGCGTCAGCGCGTCGATCACCCCGTCGTCCAGCACACCGGCGGTGTGTACGACGGCGGTCAGCGGACGCCCGGCGGGAATGTCGGCCAGGACGGCGGCGAGCGCGTCCCGGTCGGCCGCGTCGCAGGCGGCGATGGTGACCTCGGCGCCCAGCTCGCGCAGCTCGGCGGCGAGTTCGGCCGCGCCCGCGGCCTGCTCACCGCGGCGGCTGGTGAGCACCAGACGGCGTACGCCGCGCTCGGTGACCGCGTGCCGGGCGACCAGGCCGCCCAGGGTGCCGGTGCCGCCGGTGATCAGCACCGTGCCGTCCGGGTTCCACGGGGCGGGCACGGTGAGCACGACCTTGCCGATGTGGCGGGCCTGGCTGAGGTAGCGGAAGGCGTCCGGGGCCTGCCGCAGATCCCACGCGGTGATCGGCAGCGCCCGCAGCGCGCCCCGCCGGAACAGCTCCAGCAGCTCGCACAGCATCTCCTGGATGCGGTCCAGGCCCGCCTCGGTGAGGTCGAACGCCTGGTAGGAGACGCCGGGGTAGGCGGCGGCGACCTCCTCCGGCGCCCGGACGTCGGTCTTGCCCATCTCGACGAACCGGCCGCCGCGCGGCAGCAGCCGCAGCGAGGCGTCCACGAACTCCCGGGCCAGCGAGTCCAGTACGACATCGACGCCGCGACCGCCGCTGGCCTCGCGGAACGTGTCCTCGAAGGCCAGGTCGCGGGAGGAGGCGATACGGTCGTCGGCCAGCCCCAGCGAGCGCAGCGTGTCCCACTTGCCCTGGCTGGCGGTGGCGTAGACGTCCACGCCCCAGTGGCGGGCCAGCTGGACGGCGGCCATGCCGACACCACCGGCGGCGGCGTGCACCAGCAGCGACTCCCCGCCCTGGAGGCCGGCCAGGTCGCGCAGCGCGTAGTAGGCCGTCATGAAGACGATCGGCACGGACGCGGCCTGGGCGTACGACCAGCCCTCCGGCATCGGCACGATCATGCGGCGGTCCACGACCACCAGCGGGCCGAAGCCGCCGGGCAGCATGCCCATCACCCGGTCGCCGGGCGCCAGATCGGTGACCCCGGGGCCGGTCTCGAGGACGACTCCCGCGCCCTCGCTGCCCATCAGGCCCGCGTCACCGGGGTACATGCCGAGCGCGTTGAGCACATCGCGGAAGTTCACACCGGCGGCCCGGACCGCGACCCGCACCTGCCCGGCCTCCAGCGGCGCGGCGGCCTCCGGGCTGGGCAGCAGCGTGAGGTTCTCCAGGGTGCCCTTGTCCTGGATGTCCAGCCGCCAGGCCGGCTCGCCGGGCGGCGGCACCATGGGCCCACTGGCGGCGGTACGCGCCAGCCGGGGGGCGTGGACGGCGCCGCGGCGCAGTACGAACTGCGGCTCGCCGGAGGCGAGCGCGGCGCCCAGCGCCTCGTAGGAGGCGTCGGTGCCGTCGAGGTCCACCAGCACCAGCCGGTCCGGGTTCTCCGACTGCGCCGAGCGCACCAGACCCCACACCGGGGCGTGCGGCAGGTCGTGGGTCCCGGCGTCGCCCGCGGTGGCGACCGCGCCCCGGGTGACGAGCACCAGCTGGGACGCGGCGAACCGGTCGTCGACCAGCCAGGCGCGGACGAGCGCCAGCGTCCGCTGGGTGGCGGTGTGGACGGCGGCGGTCACCTCGTCACCGGTGGCGCCGCGCGGGTCGAGGTACGCCAGGACGTACGCGGGCGCGTCCCCGGCAGCGGCCAACGCGTCCAGGTCGGCGTGGATCGCCGCATCGGAGGTCAGCGGGGCGGGCGCACCCTCGCCGAGCACCGTCCAGGACGCGGCCGGGCTCTCGGTGGACATCGGCACGGTGGCCCAGTCCAGTCGGTACAGCGACTCGTGGTACGCGGCGGAGCGGCCCTCGGCGAGCTGCCCGGCCGAGACCGGGCGCAGCGCCAGCTGCTCGACCGAGGCCACCGGGGCACCGGTGCCGTCGGCCAGCTCCAGCGACACGCCGTCGGCACCGGCCGGGGTCAGCCGGACCCGGAGCGCGTCGGCGCCCACCGCGTGCAGCGACACCCCGCTCCAGGAGAACGGCAGCCGCCCCTGCTCATCGCCGCCCGCGCGGGCGAACGTGCTGTGCAGCGCGGCGTCCAGCAGCGCCGGGTGCAGCCCGAACCCGCCCGCGTCGGCCTTGCGGTCCTCGGGCAGCCGCACCTCGGCGAACACCTCGTCGCCGCGCAGCCAGGCCGCCGTCAGCCCCTGGAACATCGGCCCGTACGCGAAGCCGCCGTGCGCCAGGTGCTCGTAGAGCCCCTCGACCTCGGCGGGCTCGGCGCCCTGCGGCGGCCACGCCGTCAGGTCGAACGAGGGCCGAGGGCCACCGGCCACCAGCACACCGCTCGCATGCCGGATCCACGGCAGCTCGGCGGGCGCGTCCTGCGCCCGCGAGTACAGCTCCAGCGTGCGGTGCCCGGCCTGCTGCGGGGCGCCGACGACGATCTGCAGCTGGACCGCGCCACGCTCGGGCAGCACCAGCGGCGCCTCGATGGTCAGCTCGTCAAGCCGGTCGCAGCCCACCTGGTCACCGGCGCGGATGGCCAGTTCGACGAAGGCGGTGCCGGGCAGCAGGACGGTGCCCATGACGGCGTGGTCGGCCAGCCACGGGTGGCTTTCGAGGGAGAGCCGACCGGTGAACAGGAAGCCGTCGGAGTCCGCCAGCGGCACGGCCGCGCCCAGCAGCGGGTGGTCGGCCCGGTCCAGACCCGCCGACTCCACGTCGCCCACGAAGCCCGCGGGGGACGTCAGCCAGAAGCGGCGGTGCTGGAAGGCATAGGTCGGCAGGTCGACGCGGTGGGCGCCGGTCCCGGCGAAGTACGCGGACCAGTCCGGGGTCACACCACGGACGTGCAGGGCGGCGAGGGCGGTGGCGACGGTCTCGGCCTCGGCGCGGTCCTTGCGCAGCGCGGCGGCGAAACCGGCCGCGTCGGCGTCGGTGACGCACTCCTGGCCCATGGCGGTGAGGACACCGTCCGGGCCGAGTTCGAGGTAGGTGGTGACGCCCTGGGCCTCGAGGGTGCGGACACCGTCGAGGAAGCGGACGGCCTCACGGACGTGGCGCACCCAGAAGTCGGGGGTGGTGATCTCGTCGGCGGAGACCACGTTTCCGGTGAGGTTGGAGACGATCGGGATGCGCGGGGCCTCGTACGTCAGCCCCTGCGCCACCTCGCGGAACGCCTCCAGCATCCCGTCCATACGCGGCGAGTGGAACGCGTGGCTGACCGTGAGCCGCTTGGTCTTACGGCCCTGCGCCTCGAAACCCGCCGCGATCTCAACCGCCGCGTCCTCATCGCCCGCGATGACCACCGAGGCCGGACCGTTGAGGGCGGCTATCGAGACACGCTCGTTGAGCAGCGGCAGGACCTCGTCCTCGGACGCCTGGACGGCGATCATCGCACCACCGGCCGGAAGCGCCTGCATCAGCCGACCACGGGCCGCCACCAGCTTCGCGGCGTCCGCGAGCGAGAGCACACCCGCCACATGCGCGGCGGCCAGCTCACCAATGGAGTGCCCGGAGAGGAAGTCGGGCCGCAGCCCCCACGCCTCCGAGACCAGCCGGAACAGCGCCACCTCAATGGCGAACAGCGCGGGCTGGGTGAACCCGGTCTGGTCCAGCTCCGCCGCGTCGTCCCCGAACACCACGGTCTTCAGCGGCCGTTCGAGATACGCGTCCAGTTCGTCGCAGACGGCGTCGAACGACTCCGCGAACACCGGGTAGGCGTCGTACAGCTCACGGCCCATGCCGAGCCGCTGGCTGCCCTGGCCGGTGAACAGGAAGGCCACCTTGCCGTCCGCCACCGAGCCCTGGACCAGCCCCGCGGCCGACTCGCCGCGCGCCAGCGCCTCCAGACCCGCGACCAGCGCCGCACGGTCCCCGCCGACCACGACGGCACGGTGGTCCAGCGCGGCACGGGAGGTCGCGAGCGAGTACGCCAGGTCGGTCGGGGAGACGTCCGGCCGCTGTTCGAGGTCGGCGAGCAGCCGCTCGGCCTGCGCCCGCAGCGCGTCGGCGTTCTTCCCGGACACGGTCCACGGCAGCACGGACGGCCGGGCGGCCGGAAGCGCGGAGCCCTCGGCCGGTTCGGTCTCCGGCGCCTGCTCGATGATGGCGTGCGCGTTGGTGCCGCTGACGCCGAAGGAGGAGACACCGGCCCGGCGCGGACGCCCGGTCTCCGGCCACTCCCGCGCCTCGCTCAGCAGCGACACCGCACCCGCCGCCCAGTCCACGTGCGGCGAGGGCTCGTCGAGGTGCAGGGACCGGGGCAGTACGCCGTGGTGCATGGCCTGCACCATCTTGATGATGCCCGCGACACCGGCGGCGGCCTGGGTGTGGCCGAAGTTGGACTTGATGGAGCCCAGCCACAGCGGCTGGTCCTCGGTCTTCTCCTTGCCGTACGTGGCCAGCAGCGCCTGCGCCTCGATCGGGTCGCCCAGCGTCGTACCCGTGCCGTGCGCCTCGACCGCGTCCACATCACCGGCCGTCAGGCGTGCGTTCGCCAGCGCCTGCCGGATCACCCGCTGCTGCGACGGCCCGTTCGGCGCCGTCAGACCGTTCGAGGCACCGTCCTGGTTGACGGCCGTGCCCCGCACGACCGCCAGCACCTTGTGGCCGTTCTTCTCCGCATCCGACAGCCGCTCGACGAGCAGCATGCCGACGCCCTCGGCCCAGCCGGTGCCGTCCGCGTCGGCCGAGAAGGACTTGCAGCGGCCGCTGGCCGAAAGACCGCCCTGGCGGCTGAAGTCGATGAAGGTGTCCGGGGTGGACATGACGGTGACACCGCCCGCGAGGGCCATCGTGCACTCGCCGTTGCGCAGCGCCTGCGCCGCCAGGTGCAGCGCCACCAGCGACGACGAGCACGCCGTGTCGATGGTGACCGCCGGGCCCTCGAGACCGAAGGTGTAGGCGACCCGGCCGGAGGCCACGCTGCCCGCCGTACCGGTGCCGAGGTAGCCCTCCAGGCCCTCCGGCAGGGCGGTCAGCCGGGAGAGGTAGTCGTGGTACATGACGCCCGCGAAGACGCCGGTCTTGCTGCCGCGTACGGTCGCCGGGTCGATCCCGGCCCGCTCGAACGCCTCCCAGGAGCTCTCCAGCAGCAGCCGCTGGTGCGGGTCCATGGCGAGGGCTTCACGCGGGTTGATGCCGAAGAAGTCGGGGTCGAACTCGCCCGCGTCGTAGAGGAATCCGCCCTCGATGGTGGCGCTGGTGCCCGTCTGCTCGGGGTCGTCGCCCAGCAGCCCCTCCAGCTGCCAGCCGCGGTCGGTCGGGAAGCCGGAGATGGCGTCCACCGAGCCGGTGACCAGCTGCCACAGCTCCTCGGGGCTGGTGACCCCGCCGGGGTAGCGGCAGCTCATGCCGACGATGGCGATGGGCTCGTCGTCGGCGACGGCCACGGTGGCGGCCGGGGCCGCGGCGGCCTCATCGGCCTGGTCGCCGAGGATCTCGGTGCGCAGGAAGCCGGCGAGCGCGATCGGCGTCGGGTAGTCGAAGACGAGGGTGGCGGGGAGCCGTACGCCGGTGACGGCACCCAGGCGGTTGCGCAGCTCGACGGCGGTGAGCGAGTCGAAGCCCAGCTCCTTGAAGGCGCGGCCCGAGCCGACCGCCTCCGGGCCCGCGTAGCCGAGGACGGCGGCCACCTGACCGCAGACGATCTCCAGCAGCAGCCGGTCGCGCTCGGGGACGGGCAGCCCGAGGAGCCGGTCGGCGAGCCCGCCGGGGGCGGCGGCGCCGCCCGCCTCGACCACCCGGCGGCCGGGGGCCCGCACCAGGCCGCGCAGCAGCGCGGGGACCAGGCGTGCGTCGGCGTGGCGCAGCGGCGCCAGGTCCAGGTGCATGGGGACGAGCGTGGGGTCGCCCACGGCGCGGGCGGTGTCCAGGAGGGCGAGGCCCTCCTCGGAGGAGAGGGCGGCCACTCCGGCGCGGGTGATGCGCTGGATGTCGGTGTCGTCCAGGTCGCCGGTCATCCCGCTGCGCTCGGCCCACAGGCCCCAGGCGAGGGCGGTGGCGGGCAGCCCCTGGGCGCGGCGCCGGTGGGCGAGGGCGTCCAGGAAGGCGTTGGCGGCCGCGTAGTTGGCCTGGCCGGGGCCGCCGAGGGTGCCGGCGGCGGCGGAGAACAGCACGAACGCGGCCAGGTCGAGTTCGCGGGTGAGCTCGTGGAGATTCCACGCGGCGTCCACCTTGGGCGGCAGGACGCGGTCGACGCGCTCGGCGGTCAGCGAGCCGATGACACCGTCGTCGAGCACACCCGCGGTGTGCACCACGGCGGTCAGCGGGTGCTCGGCCGGGACGGCGGCCAGCACCTCGGCGAGCGCGTCGCGGTCGGCCACGTCGCAGGCGGCGAGGGTGACCTCCGCGCCCGCCGCGCTCAGTTCGGCGACGAGTTCGGCGGCGCCGTGGGCGTCTCCCCCGCGCCTGCTGAGCAGCAGCAGATGGCGTATGCCGTGCTCGGCCACCAGATGGCGGGCGACCAGTCCGCCGAGGGTGCCGGTGGCGCCGGTGACCAGGGCGGTGCCCTCGGGGTCGAGGGCGGGGGCGGTCTGCTCGGGGTCGGAGGCGACCTTCGCCAGGCGCGGTACGACCACGGTCCCGGCGCGGACGGCGAGCTGCGATTCGCCGGTGGCCAGGGCGGCGGAGAGCACACGGTAGGACTCGTCGGTGCCATCGAGGTCCGCCAGGACGAAGCGGTCCGGGTTCTCGGACTGCGCGGAGCGCAGCAGACCCCACAGCGGCGCGTGGGCCAGGTCCTCGGTGTCGGCGTCCGTCGAGGTGGCGACGGCGCCACGGGTGGCGATCACCAGCCGGGAGCCCTCGAAGCGGGCGTCGGCGAGCCAGTTCTGGACCAGCTCCAGTGCGCGGTGCAGGGCCTCGCGCACGGCGGTCTCGACGGGCAGCCCGGTGTCATCCGCGAAGAACGGCGCGACGACGGCCTGCGGCACCGGTGCCCCGGCGTCCACGGCCGCGCCGAGCGCGGCCAGGTCGGCGTACCCGGCGGCGGTGGGCAGGGCGATGGCGAGCTCGGGGTGCTCGGCACCCAGCACCGCCCACTGCCCGGCCACGACGGTGGTGTTGGCCGGGACCGGGGCGGGGGTCCACTCGACGCGGAACAGCGCCTCGTGGAAGGCGCCGCGCGCGGCGTGCACCTGGTCGGGCGAGACGGGGCGCAGCAGCAGCGAGTCGACGGAGGCGACGGGCGCGCCGCTCTCGTCCGTCACCAGCACGGCCACCGCGTCCTGCCCGGCGGGCGAGAGCCGGACGCGCAGCGTGGCGGCGCCCACGGCGTGCAGCCGGACGCCGCTCCAGGAGAAGGGGAGGCGGCCGTGTTCGGTGTCCTCGAGGAGGGAGCCGATGCCCACGGCGTGCAGGGCCGCGTCCAACAGCGCCGGGTGCAGCCCGAACAGTTCGGCCTCGGCGCGGGCGCTCTCGGGCAGCCGCACCTCGGCGTACACGTGGTCGCCGTGCTGCCACGCGCCCTGGAGCCCCTGGAACACCGGACCGTAGGCGAATCCGGTCTCGGCGAGCCACTCGTAGAGGCCGTCCACGGGGACCTCGGTGGCACCGGCCGGGGGCCAGGTGGTGAGGTGGTCGGAATCGTCGGAGGGCGCGGTGGCGCCGGCGGCGAGCACACCGGTGGCGTGGCGGGTCCACTCCACCTCGCCCCAGGTGCCGTCGGGGGCCTCCTCCAGGCGCGAGTGCAGGGTCAGCGAGCGGCGGCCGGTCTCGTCCGGCGCGCCCACGGACACCTGGAGCTGGACGCCGCCCTGCGGGGGCAGCACCAGCGGGGCCTCGAGGGTGAGCTCCTCCAGGACGTCCGCGCCGACGTGGTCACCCGCGCGGATGGCCAGCTCGACGAAGGCGGTGCCGGGCAGCAGCACGGTGTCCATGACCGCGTGGTCGGCCAGCCACGGGTGGGTCTGGAGGGACAGCCGTCCGGTGAACAGGAATCCGGCGCCGTCGGCGAGCGACACGGCGGCGCCGAGCAGCGGATGGTCGGCGGAGCCGAGCCCGGCGGCGGTGACGTCGCCGGTCCACGGGCCGGGCGGCTCGGGCCAGTACAGCTCGCGCTGGAAGGCGTAGGTGGGCAGTTCGACGCGGCGGGCGCCGGAGCCCTCGAAGACCGCGGCCCAGTCGACGGCCACGCCGTGGACATGGGCGCGGGCGAGGGCGCCGGCCAGGGCGGTGGCCTCGGGGCGGTCGCCGCGCAGCACGGGCACGAACACGGCGCCGTCGCCGGTGACGCAGTCCTGCGCCATGGCGGAGAGCACCCCGTCGGGGCCCAGTTCCACATACGTGGCGACGTCGTACTCCTCGAGCCTGCGGATGCCGTCGGTGAAGCGGACCGCCTCGCGGACGTGCCGGACCCAGTAGTCGGGCGAGCAGATCTCGTCGGCGGAGACCGAACCGCCGGTGAGGTTGGAGATGATGGGGATGACCGGCGGGGCGTAGGTGACCTGCCGCGCGACCTCGCGGAAGGCGTCCAGCATGCCGTCCATGCGCGGTGAGTGGAACGCGTGGCTGACGGTGAGCCGCTTGGTCTTGCGGCCCTGCGCCTCGAAGCCGGCCGCGATCGCGACAGCCGCGTCCTCGTCGCCCGCGATGACGACCGACGTCGGCCCGTTGAGGGCGGCGATCGACACCCGCTCGGTGAGCAGCGGCGCCGCCTCGTCCTCGGACGCCTGGATCGCGATCATCGCGCCACCGGCGGGCAGTTCCTCCATCAGCCGGCCGCGCGCGGCCACCAGCTTCGCCGCGTCGGCGAGCGAGAGCACACCGGCCACATGGGCGGCGGCCAGTTCGCCGATGGAGTGGCCGACGAGGAAGTCGGGCCTGACGCCCCACGTCTCCAGCAGCCGGAACAGGGCCACTTCGAGGGCGAACAGCGCGGGCTGGGTGTAGCCGGTGCGGTCCAGCAACCCGCTGTCGTCGCCGAACATCACCTCGCGCAGCGGCCGCTGGAGGTGCTGGTCGAGCTCGGCGCACACCTCGTCCAGGGCGCGGGCGAAGGCCGGGACGGCCGCGTACAGCTCACGGCCCATTCCGGCACGCTGGCTGCCCTGGCCGGTGAAGAGGAACGCGACCTTGCCCTCGGCGGCCTCGCCCCGGACGACGCCACCCGCGGGGGCGTCCGCGGCGATTTCGGCCAGTCCGCGCAGCAGTTCGTCGCGGCCGCCCTCGCCCGTGAGGACCACGGCCCGGTGGTCCAGCGCGGCGCGGGTGGTGGCCAGCGAGTGGGCCAGGTCGACCAGGCCGAGGCCCGGGTCGTCCTGCACCCGGGCGGTGAGCCGCTCGGCCTGGGCGCGCAGCGCCGGTGCGCTCTGCGCGGACACCAGCAGCGGCACCTGCCCGCCGATGCCGGTCCACTCCGAGGGCGTGGCGTCGCCGGGGACCTGCGGCTCGCGGTCCTCGGCGGGTGCCTGCTCGATGACGGTGTGCGCGTTCGTACCGCTCACGCCGAAGGAGGAGATGCCCGCGCGGCGCGGCTGGCCGGTCTCCGGCCACGGGGTGTTCTCGGTGAGCAGGGTGACGGCGCCCGCGTCCCAGTCCACGTCCCGGGAGGGCGCGTCGACGTGCAGGGTCCTGGGCAGCACCCCGTGCTCGATGGCCTTGACCATCTTGATGATCCCGGCGACACCGGCGGCGGCCTGGGTGTGCCCGAAGTTGGACTTGACCGAGCCGAGCCACAGCGGGCGGCCCTCGGCCCGGTTCTGCCCGTACGTGGCGAGCAGGGCCTGGGCCTCGATGGGGTCGCCGAGGCTGGTGCCGGTGCCGTGCGCCTCGACGGCGTCCACCTGGGCCGGGGTGAGCCGGGCGTCGGTGAGCGCCTGCCGGATGACGCGCTGCTGGGACGGGCCGTTGGGCGCGGTCAGACCGTTGGAGGCGCCGTCCTGGTTGATGGCGGAGCCACGGACGATGGCCAGCACCTTGTGGCCGTTCTTACGCGCGTCCGACAGCCGCTCGACGAGCAGCATGCCGACGCCCTCGCCCCAGCCGGTGCCGTCCGCGCCGTCCGCGAACGCCTTGCAGCGGCCGTCGGGCGCGAGGCCGCGCTGGCGGCTGAAGTTGATGAACGCGCGGGGGCTGTTCATCACCGTGACACCGCCGGTGAGCGCCAGCGAGCACTCGCCGTTGCGCAGCGCCTGGATGGCCAGGTGCAGTGCCACCAGCGACGCCGAGCACGCGGTGTCGACCGTGAGCGCCGGGCCCTCCAGGCCGAAGGTGTAGGAGATCCGGCCGGAGATGACGCTGGCGGCGTTGCCGGTGAGCAGATACTGCTCCACGCCCTGCGGCAGCGTGTGCATCAGCTCCGGGTAGTCCTGGCCGTTGGTGCCGACGAAGACACCGGCCTTGCTGCCGCGGAGCGTGGCCGGGTCGATCCCGGCCCGCTCGAACGCCTCCCAGGACGTCTCCAGCAGCAGCCGCTGCTGCGGGTCCATGCCGAGGGTCTCGCGCGGGCTGATCCCGAAGAACCCGGCGTCGAACTCGCCCGCGCCGTCGAGGAACCCGCCCTTGTCGGTGTAGCTGGTGCCCTGCTCGTCGGGGTCGTCGGCGAAGAGCGCGTCGACGTCCCAGCCACGGTCCGTGGGGAAGTCCGCGATGGCGTCACCGCCCGCGGCCACGAGCTCCCACAGCTCCTCCGGAGACGTGACGCCTCCGGGGAACCGGCAGCTCATTCCGACGATCGCGATCGGCTCAGGCTCCTGCGACTCGACCTCGCGAAGACGCTGCCGCGTCTGGTGCAGATCGGCAGTTACCCGCTTGAGGTAGTCGAGGATCTTGTCCTGATCCGACATTGGAGTCTCACCCATGCTTCTCGTCACAAACCTTGCGCCCGCGGACCCATCGATCCTTAGATTCCGAGTTCTTTGTCGATGAAGGCGAAGACCTCGTCGGGCGTCGCCTCCTGCAACTTCTCCGTCACGGTGCCGCTGTCGCCGTCGGCCGCCTCGGCATCGGCCGTACGGGGCTCCGCCCACTTCGCCGCGAGGTCCCGCAGCCGGGCCGCGATGTCGTCCCGGGCCTCGCTGTCGGGGTCCAGGACGGACAGCGCGGACTCCAGCGCGTCGAGCTCCGCGAGTCCGGGCGCCGCGGCCGTGCCGCCGTCGCCCACGATCCGGCCGCACAGGAACTCGGCGAGCGCCGCCGGGGTCGGGTAGTCGAAGACCAGCGTGGCGGGCAGCTTCTGCCCGGTGGCGGCGGTCAGCCGGTTGCGCAGCTCCAGCGCGATGAGCGAGTCGAAGCCCAGCTCCTTGAACGCCCGCCCGGCGCCGACCTCGTCGGTCGAGGAGTGGCCGAGCGCGGCGGCCGCGTTCGTGCGCACGACCTCCAGGACGACCAGGGACTGCTCGGCCCGGGAGATCCCGGCCAGCCGCTTGCGCAGCGCGTCCGCAGGGGACCCGTCGGAGGCCGCGCCGGGCTCACCGGCCGGGCCGCCGGTCTCCCGCAGCCGCCGGACCTCGGGCAGCTCGCCGATGAGCGGGCTGGGGCGGACCGCCGTGTAGCCGTAGGCGAAGCGGTCCCACTGGATGTCGGCGACGGCCACGACCGTGTCGGCGTGGTCCAGGGCCCGCTGCAGCGCCGTGATCGCGGCGTACGGGGCCATCGCCGGGACACCGCCCCGGTCCAGCCGCTCGCCGATGGCGCCGTCGGCGGCCAGACCCGTCTCGCCCCAGCGGCCCCAGGCCACCGAGGTGGCGGGCAGACCCGCCGCGCGGCGCCGTTCGGCCAGCGCGTCGAGATAGGCGTTGGCCGCCGCGTAGTTGCCCTGTCCGGCGTCGCCGAGGGTGCCCGCGATACCGGAGAACAGCACGAACGCGGACAGGTCCAGAGCGCGGGTCAGCTCGTCCAGATGGCGCGCCGCGTCGGCCTTGGGGCCGAGGACGGTGGCGAACCGCTCCGGGGTGAGCGCGTCCAGTACGCCGTCGTCCAGGACGCCCGCGGCGTGCATGACCGCCGTGAGCGGCCGGTCTGCCGGGATGGCGGCGAGCAGCGTCTCGACGGCCTTGCGGTCGGCCACGTCGCACGCGGCGACGGTGACCTCGGTGCCCAGCTCGGTCAGCTCGTCCCGCAGCTCGGCAGCGCCCGGGGCCTCCAGGCCACGGCGGCTGGTGAGCACCAGATGCTCGGCGCCGTTGCCGGCCAGCCAGCGCGCCACATGGGCGCCCAGCGCTCCCGTACCGCCGGTGACCAGCGTCGTACCGGACGGCTTCCACGACCGTACGGCGGGCGCGCCGGCCAGCGGGGCGTGGGCGAGCCTGCGGGCGAACACCCCGGCCGGGCGCACCGCGAGCTGGTCCTCGCCGTCGGTCCCGGCGAGCACCCCGGCGAGCCGGGCCAGCGCCCGCTCGTCGGGCGCCTCGGGCAGGTCCACCAGACCGCCCCAGCGCTCCGGGTACTCCAGGGCGGCGGTCCGGCCGAGGCCCCAGACGAGCGCCTGCTCGGGGGATTCCACCTGGTCCGTCTGGCCAATGGCGACCGCGCCCCGGGTGGCGCACCACAGCGGCGCGTCCACCCCGGCGTCGCCGAGGGCCTGGATCAGCACGGCGGTACCGACCAGCCCGGCGCTGACACCGTCGGTGCCGGGCGCGGTGCCCGCGTCGAAGGCGAGCAGCGACAGCACACCCGAGACGGCTCCGGCGTCGGCCAGCTCCTCGCGCACCAGCCGGGTCAGCGACGCGCGGTCCGACTCCACGGCGGTGGGGGTGATCTGCCGCACCTCGGCGCCGCGTTCGGTGAGCATCCGCACCGCGCCGAGCGTCCAGTCGTCGATGGCGGCGGACTCGGGCACGGCCAGCAGCCAGGTCCCGGACAGCCGGGGGGCTTGGCGCTCGGTCAGCGAGGTCCACGTCACTCGGTAGCGCCAGCCGTCCACGGTGGACCGCTCGCGGGCCTGCTTGCGCCAGGACGCCAGGGCGGGCAGGACGGCGCCGAGCGAGGACCGCTCACCGTCGTCCTCGAACGCGAGGGTGTCGGCCAGCGACTCCAGGTCCTCGCGCTCGACGGCCTCCCAGAAGCGGGCGTCCACGGCGTCGGACGGCGCGCCCGACTCGTCGGCCGGGGTGCCGGCCGCCTGCGGCCAGTAGCTCTGGTGCTGGAAGGCGTACGTGGGCAGCTCGACGCGGGCCGCGCCCGTCCCCTCGTACACCGCCTCCCAGTCCACGCCGACGCCACGCGTCCACGCCTCGCCCAGCGAGGTGTAGAAGCGGTCAAGACCGCCCTCGTCACGGCGCAGCGACCCGATCGCGGCGGCCTCGCGGCCCGCGTCCTCGGCGGTCTCCTGCACACCCATCGTCAGCACCGGGTGGGCACTGGACTCGATGAACACACCGAAGCCCTCGTCCAGCAGCCGCCGGATGGCACTCTCCAGCTCGACGGTGCGACGGAGGTTGGTGAACCAGTACTCGGCGTCCAGCTCGGAACCGTCGACCCACTCCCCCGTCACGGTGGAGAGGAACGGCACCTCGGCCGCCCTGGGCTCCACGGGCGCCAGCAACTCCAGCAACTCCTCGCGGAGCAACTCCACCTGCGCGGAGTGCGACGCGTAGTCCACCGGCACCCGCCGCGCCCGCACCTCATCCGCCTCACACGCGGCGACCAGCTCGTCGAGGGCCTCGGGCTCACCGGAGACGACCACCGACGACGGCCCGTTGACCGCCGCCACCGAGATCCGCTCCTCGCCCCAGGCCGCGATCCGCTCCCGTACATCCGCAACCGGCAGCGCCACCGACACCATGCCGCCCTTGCCCGCCAGCACCCGGCCGATCGCCTGGCTGCGCAGCGCCACCACACGGGCCGCGTCCTTCAGCGACAGGATCCCCGCCACACAGGCCGCCGCGATCTCACCCTGCGAGTGGCCGACCACGGCCGCCGGCCGCACACCCAGCGAACGCCACAGCTCCGCGAGCGAAACCATCACGGAGAACAACACCGGCTGAACAACGTCCACCCGCTCCAGTGACGGTGCGCCCTCCGCCTCGCGCAGCACCTCCACCAACGACCAGTCGGTGAACTCCGCGAGCGCGGCAGCACACTCATCAATACGGGCAGCGAACACCGGTGAAGCATCCAACAGCCCCACGGCCATGCCTACCCATTGTGACCCCTGTCCTGGGAACACGAATGCGGCCTTGCCCCCGATTGAGGCCCCCTGCACCAGGTTCGGCAGGACCTGCCCCCTAGCGAGGGCGTCCAGACCCCGGACGAAATCGTCCCGGTCCGTGCCCACCAGCACCGCGCGCCGGTCGAAGGCGGCGCGGGTGGTGGCCAGCGCGTGCCCGATGTCCAGCGGGCGCGCGGCCGGGTCGGCGTCGAGGTGGGCCAGCAGCTTGGCGGCCTGGTCGCGCAGCGCCGCCTCGCTCTTGCCGGACACCGTCCACGGCAGCGCGCCGAGCCGCCGGGTCACCGGCTCGGCCTCACCCGGCTCCTCGGCGGGCGCCTGCTCGATGATGGCGTGCGCGTTGGTGCCACTGAAGCCGAACGAGGATACGGCGGCCCGGCGCGGACGGCCGGTCTCCGGCCACTCCCGCGCCCCGGTCAGCAGCTCGATATCGCCCGCCGACCAGTCCACATGCGGGGTGGGCTCGACGATGTGCAGCGACTCCGGCAGCACACCGTGGCGCAGCGCGAGCACGAGCTTCATCACACCCGCGACACCGGCGGCCGCCTGGGCGTGGCCGATGTTGGACTTGATGGAGCCGAGCAGCAGGGGCTGCCCGTCGGGCCGCTCCTGGCCGTAGGTGGCGAGCAGCGCCTGCGCCTCGATCGGGTCGCCCAGCGTCGTACCGGTGCCGTGTGCTTCCACGACGTCCACCTCTGAGGCGGACAGCCGGGCGTTGGCGAGCGCCTGCCGGATGACCCGCTGCTGGGACGGACCGTTGGGCGCCGTGAGGCCGTTGGACGCGCCATCCTGGTTGATCGCCGAGCCACGGACGACGGCCAGCACCGGGTGACCGTTCTTGCGCGCGTCCGACAGCCGCTCGACCAGCAGCATGCCCACGCCCTCGGCCGGGCTGAAGCCGTCCGCGTCCGAGGAGAACGCCTTGCTGCGGCCGTCGGAGGACAGTCCGCGCTGGCGGCTGAACTCGATGAACGTGCCCGGGGTGGCCATCACGGTCACCCCGCCCGCGAGCGCGATCGAGCACTCGCCCTGGCGCAGCGACTGGACGGCCAGGTGCAGCGCCACCAGCGACGCCGAGCACGCGGTGTCCACGGTGACCGCCGGGCCCTCCAGGCCGAAGGTGTACGAGAGGCGGCCGGAGACGACGCTCGCGGCGCTGCCGGTGGCGAGGTGGCCCTCGTAGCCCTCGGTGTTGTTGCGCATGACGATGGAGTAGTCGGAGCCGTTGGTGCCGACGAAGACACCGGACGGGCTGCCGTGCAGCGTGGCCGGGTCGATGCCCGCCCGCTCGAACGCCTCCCAGGAGGTCTCCAGCAGCAGCCTCTGCTGCGGGTCCATCGCCATGGCCTCACGCGGCGAGATCCCGAAGAAGGTGGGGTCGAAGTCGGCGGCCCCGGTGAGGAATCCGCCCTCGCGGGTGTAGCTGGTGCCCTGCGCGTCCGGGTCCGGGTTGTACAGCGACTCGATGTCCCAGCCGCGGTCGCCCGGGAACTCCGACAGCGCGTCGCCACCGGAGGCGAGCAGCTGCCACAGCTCCTCGGGGGTGCGCACCCCGCCGGGGAAGCGGCAGCTCATGGAGACGATGGCGATCGGCTCGTCGTCGGCGAGCGCCGCCCCGGTCGGCAGCGCGGCCACGGCGGCCCGCTGCCCGCCCGCGACCTCGGTGCGCAGATGACGCGCGAGCACGGTCGGTGTGGGGTAGTCGAAGATCAGGGTCGGGGGCAGCTTCAGCCCGCTGGCGGCGCTGAGCCGGTTGCGCAGCTCGACGGCGGTCAGCGAGTCGAAGCCCAGCTCCTTGAAGGCCCGGCCCGCCTCGACGTCGTCGGCGCCCGCGTAGCCCAGGACGGCCGCGACGGCGGTGCGCACCAGCTCCAGCACCAGCCGCTCCTGCTCGGCCTCCGGCACCCCGGCGAGCCGCTGCGCGAGGGCGACCGCGCCCGCGCCGTCCGCCTCGGTGTCCCCGGCCATGTCCTGGATGACGTCCCGCGCCTCGGGCAGGTCGTGCAGCAGCGGACGGGAGCGGCCGGAGGTGAAGGCGAGAACAAAGCGCTTCCACTCCATGTCGACGACGGTGAGCACCGACTCGTCGCGGTCCAGCGCGTGCTGGAGCGCGGTGACGGCAGCGCGCGGCGCCATCTCGATGACGCCGTGGCGGCGCATCCGGTCGCCGACGCCGCCCTCGGCCATCCCGCCCTCACCCCACGGGCCCCAGGCCAGCGAGGTGGCGGGCAGGGCCTGGGCGCGCCGGTGCTCGGCGAAGGCGTCGAGGAAGGCGTTGCCCGGGGCGTAGTTGCCCTGGCCGGGCGCGCCGAAGGTGGCCGCGAAGGAGGAGAACAGCACGAACGCGGACAGGTCCAGATCCCGGGTGAGCTCGTGCAGATGGCGGGTGGCGTCCACCTTGACCTTCAGCACCCGGTCCACCTGGTCCGGGGTCAGGCCCTCGATCACCCCGTCGTCCAGCACGGCGGCCGTGTGGACGACGGCGGTCAGCGGGTGTTCGGCGGGGATGTCCGCGAGCAGCGCCTCGACCTGGGCGCGGTCGGCCACATCGCACGCGGCGATGGTGACCTTGGCGCCGAGCTCGGTCAGTTCGGACCGCAGATCCGCCGCGCCCGGGGCGTCCAGGCCACGGCGGCTGGTGAGCACCAGGTGCTCGGCGCCGTTGCCGGCCAGCCAGCGCGCCACATGGGCGCCCAGCGCGCCCGTACCGCCGGTGACCAGCGTCGTACCGGACGGCTTCCACGACCGTACGGCGGGCGTGGCGGCCAGCGGGGCGCGCACCAGACGGCGTACGAGCAGCCCGGTGGCGCGGATCGCGACCTGGTCCTCCTCCTCGGCCCCGGCCAGCACGGTCACCAGCCGGGCCAGCGCCCGCTCGTCGGGCGCCCCGGGCAGATCCACCAGACCGCCCCAGCGCTCGCCGTGCTCCAGCGCGGCCACCCGGCCCAGGCCCCAGACCAGCGCCTGCTCGGGGGAGTCCAGCAGATCCGCGCGGCCGACGGAGACCGCGCCACGGGTGGCGGACCACAGCGGCGCGCCGATCTCCGCGTCGCCGAGGGCCTGCACCAGCGCGAGCTGCGCCGCCACTCCGGCCGGGACGGAGGGGTGCCGGGGGTGCGCACGGCCGTCGAGGGCCAGCAGCGACAGCACCCCGGTGAACGGGATGCCGTCGGTCTCCGCGAGCGCGGCGCGCAGCCGCTCGGTGAGCTCGTCACGGCCGTCGGCGGCGGTGTTCACGGCGATCCGCCGTACGTCGGCGCCGCGTACGGCGAGCACACCGGCCACGGCGTCGATCCAGGCGGCCCCGGTGTTCTCGGTGTCCCCTGTGCCCTCTGCGTCCTCTGCGTCCTCTGTGTCCGGGGCGATGACGAGCCAGGTGCCGGTCAGCCGCGCGGACTGCCCGTCGGCGAGCGGCTTCCAGGTGACGCGGTAACGCCAGCCGTCCACCGTGGACTGCTCACGGGCCTGCTTGCGCCACGATGCCAGGGCGGGCAGCAGCGCGCTGACCCGCTCGTCGCCGTCGACGTCCAGCTCGGCGGCGAGCGTCTGCCAGTCCTCGCGCTCGACGGCCTCCCAGAAGCGGGTCTCGACGGGGTCGGCGGCGATGGCGGCGGCAGCGGCGGGGCTGCCCGCCTCGAGCCAGTAGTGCTGGTGCTGGAAGGCGTACGTGGGCAACTCGACGCGGGTCGCACCCGTACCGTCGAACACCCCGGCCCAGTCCACGGTGACGCCCCGCGTCCAGGCCTCGCCGACGGAGGCCCAGAAGCGGTCAAGACCGCCCTCGTCGCGGCGCAGCGAGCCGATCGCGGCGGCCTCGCGGCCCGCGTCCTCGGCGGTCTCCTGCACACCCATCGTCAGCACCGGGTGCGCGCTGGACTCGATGAACGCACCGAAGCCCTCGTCCAGCAGCCGACGAACGGCGCCCTCCAGCTCAACCGTGCGGCGGAGGTTGGTGAACCAGTACTCGGCGTCCAGCTCCGGGCCCTCGACCCACTCCCCCGTCACGGTGGAGAGGAACGGCACCTGGGCGTTCTTCGGCTGTACGGGGGCCAGCAGCTCCAGCAGCTCCTCGCGGAGCAGTTCGACCTGGGCCGAGTGCGACGCGTAGTCCACCGGCACCCGGCGCGCCCGCACCTCATCGGCCTCGCAGGACGCCAGAAGCTCCTCCAGCGCCTCGGGCTCGCCCGAAACCACCGCCGAGGAGGGCCCATTGACGGCGGCCACCGAGATGCGCTCCTCGCCCCAGGCCGCGATCCGCTCCCGTACATCGGCCACCGGCAGCGCCACCGACACCATGCCGCCCTTGCCCGCCAGCACCCGGCCGATCGCCTGGCTGCGCAGCGCCACCACACGGGCCGCGTCCTTCAACGACAGAATCCCCGCCACACACGCGGCGGCGATCTCACCCTGCGAGTGGCCGACCACGGCCGCCGGGACGACGCCCAGCGAACGCCACAGCTCCGCGAGAGACACCATCACCGCGAACAGCACCGGCTGGACCACATCCACCCGCTCCAGCGACGGCGCGCCCTCCGCGCCCCGCAGCACCTCCACCAAAGACCAGTCGGTGAACTCCGCGAGCGCGGCGGCACACTCATCAATACGGGCGGCGAAGACGGGCGAGGCGTCCATCAGCCCCACCGCCATACCGGCCCACTGCGAACCCTGCCCCGGGAACACGAACGCCGTGCGGCCGCCGACGACGGAGCCCTGTGCGACGCCCGCCGCCATGCCGCCCTCGGCCAGGGCGGTGAGCCCGGCCAGCAGTTCGTCACGGTCGTGGCCGCGCACCACGGCGCGGTGGTCGAGCTGGGCCCGGGTGGTGGTCAGCGAGAGGGCCACGTCCACCGGGCCGAGGGACGGGTCGGCCTCGAGGTGGGCCAGCAGCCGCTCGGCCTGGGCGCGCAGCCCCGCCGCGCTCTTGCCCGACACCGCCCACGGCAGGATGTCCAGCCGCTTCGTCGGGGCCGCCGGTGCCTCGGTGGCTTCCTCTGCTTCCTCGGCTTCCTCGGCGGGGGCCTGCTCCAGGATGGTGTGGGCGTTGGTGCCGCTGAAGCCGAAGGAGGACACGGCGGCGCGGCGCGGGTGATCGGTCTCCGGCCAGGGGGTGGTGTCGGCGAGCAGCGACACCGCGCCCGCCGACCAGTCGACATGCGGGGTCGGCTCGTCGATGTGCAGCGTCTTGGGCAGCACGCCATGGCGGATGGCCATGACCATCTTGATGATTCCGGCGACACCGGCGGCGGCCTGGGTGTGCCCGATGTTGGACTTGATGGAGCCGAGCAGCAGCGGCTGGTCCTCGGTGTGCTCCTGGCCGTAGGTGGCGAGCAGCGCCTGCGCCTCGATCGGGTCGCCCAGCGTCGTACCGGTGCCGTGTGCTTCGACGGCGTCCACATCGGCGGCGGAGAGGCGGCCGTTGGTGAGCGCCTGGTGGATGACGCGCTGCTGGGACGGGCCGTTGGGCGCCGTCAGACCGTTGGACGCGCCGTCCTGGTTGATGGCCGAGCCACGCACGATGGCCAGCACCGGGTGACCGTGTCGGCGGGCGTCCGACAGCCGCTCGACCAGCAGCATGCCCACGCCCTCGCCCCAGCCGGTGCCGTCCGCGGCGGCGGCGAAGGGCTTGCAGCGGCCGTCGGCGGCGAGTCCGCGCTGGCGGCTGAACTCGGTGAACGTCGAGGGTGTGGCCATCACGGTGACACCGCCCGCGAGCGCCAGCGAGCATTCGCCGTTGCGCAGCGCCTGCACCGCCATGTGCAGGGTGACCAGCGACGACGAGCACGCCGTATCGACCGTGACCGCCGGGCCCTCGAGACCGAAGGTGTACGACACCCGGCCCGAGGCGATGGAGCCGGAGCTGCCGGTGCCGAGGAAGCCCTCGACGCCCTCGGGCACGGAGTCCAGCCGCGAGGTGTAGTCGTGGTACATCACGCCCGCGAACACACCGGTCCGGTGGCCGCGCAGCCCGGTCGGGTCGATCCCGGCCCGCTCGAACGCCTCCCAGGAGCTCTCCAGCAGCAGCCGCTGCTGCGGGTCCATCGCCATGGCCTCACGCGGTGAGATCCCGAAGACCGCCGGGTCGAAGCCGCCCGCGTCGTAGAGGAACCCGCCCTCGTTCACATAGCTGGCACCCGCCTGGTCGGGGTCGGCGTCATAGAGCGACTCGACGTCCCAGCCACGGTCCGTGGGGAAGCCCGAGATCGCGTCCTCGCCGTCCAGGACGAGCCGCCACAGCTCCTCGGGGGTACGCACACCACCCGGGTAGCGGCAGCTCATCGCGACAATCGCGATGGGCTCCTGGTGCCGCTCCTCGACCTCGCGGAGCTGCCGACGGGCCTGACGCAGATCGGCGGTGGCCCGCTTGAGGTAGTCCCGGAGCTTGTCCTCGTTATTCACCATTGCGTCGGCTCCTTGCGAAGAGGGAGGTGGTGCTCATGGGTTCCATGGGTTCAGAACGCTCCCGTTCAGGAGGAGCCGAGTTCGTCGTCGAGCAGGTCGAAGAGCTCATCGTCCGTCGCGGATTCGAGGTCGTGGTCGTCGGTGTCGCCGTCGCCGGTCGCGTCCTGGGCGTCGTTCCACTTCGCCAGGAGCGCCTGGAGGCGCATGGTGATCCTGGAGCGGGTGACGCTGTCGTCCGCGGCCACCGCCAGGGCCGCTTCCAGCCGGTCGAGTTCGCCGAACACCGACGGGCCGCCGCCGTCCCCGTGCGGGAGTTCCGCGCGCAGATGGTCGGCCAGGGCATCGGGGGTCGGGTAGTCGAAGATCAGCGTGGCGGGCAGCCGGAGGCCGGTGGCCGCGCCGAGCCGGTTACGGAGTTCGACGGCGGTGAGCGAGTCGAAGCCCAGCTCCTTGAAGGCCGCGCCGGGTTCGATCGCCGCCGCACTGCCGTAGCCGAGCACGGTGGCCACCTGGCCGCAGACCAGGTTGATCAGGAAGCGGTCCCGTTCGGCCGCGGACAAGCCCGCGAGCCGCTCGGCGAGGCTCGCCGCCTCGTCCGCCCCGCCGCCGCCACCGACCGCGGCCCGCCGTACGGGAGTACGGATCAGCCCGCGCAGCAGCGGGGCGACTCCGGCCGTGGACTGGGCGCGCAGGGCGGCGATGTCCAGGGCGGCGGGGATCAACACCGGATGTCCGGCCAGGCCCGACACGTCGAACAGGGCCAGGCCCTCGGCGTTGTTCAGCGCGCCCATGCTGCCGCGGCTCATCCGCTGCCGGTCGGCGGTCGCGAGGGTCGCGGCCATGCCGCCCTCGTCCTCCCACAGGCCCCAGGCCAGGGAGACGGCGGGCAGGCCCCGGGCGCGGCGGTGCTGGGCGAGCGCGTCCAGGAAGGCGTTGGCCGCCGCGTAGTTGCCCTGCCCCGGGTTGCCGAAGACACCGGCGGCCGAGGAGAACAGCACGAACGCGGACAGGTCGAGGTCCCGGGTCAGCTCGTGCAGGTTCCACGCCGCGTCCACCTTCGGGCGCATGACGTGGGCGACCCGCTCGGGGGTGAGGGACTCGATGATCCCGTCGTCGAGCACACCCGCCGCGTGGATCACGGCGGTGAGGGGGTGGTCGGCGGGGACGGACGCGATGGCCTCGGCCAGGGCGGTGCGGTCGGCCGCGTCGCACGCCGCCCAGCGGGCTTCGGCGCCCAGCTCGGTGAGTTCGGCGGCGAGTTCGGCGGCGCCCGCCGCCTCCGCGCCCCGGCGGCTGGTCAGCAGCAGCCTCCGGGCGCCGCGCTCGGTCACCAGATGGCGGGCCAGCACCCCGCCCAGGGTGCCGGACGCGCCGGTGACCAGCACGGTGCCCGCCGGGTCCAGGCCGGGCACGGCCGCCTCATCCAGGGCCGCCACCCGCGCGAGCCGCGGCGCGTGGACGACCCCGGCGCGCACGGCGAGCTGCGGCTCGTCGGTCCGCAGCGCCGCCACGAGGACGGGGAGCCAGCCGTGGGGGGTGGTGGGCGAGTTGTCGTGGGCGGAGGCGTCGGTGGCCGGGGCGCCGCGGGCGGGGGCACCCGTGTGCGCGGGGACGCCGCGGGCCAGGGCGCCGTGGATGTCGATGTCACCCTGGACGTCGATGTCCCCCTGGACGTCGATGTCTCCCTGGACGTCGATGTCTCCCTGGACGTCGATGTCTCCTTGGACATCGACCAGGACGAACCGGCCCGGGTGCTCGGCCTGCGCCGAGCGCACCAGACCCCAGGCCGCGGCGTGCGTGAGGTCGTCCACGCTCTCGGCCCCTTCGACGCCCTCGGCCGCTTCGGCCCCCGCGTCGTCGCCGGTGGTCACGGCCACGGCGCCACGGGTGAGCAGGACCAGCCGGGAGTCGGCGAACCGCTCGTCGGCGAGCCACTCCTGGACCAGCGCCAGCGTCCGCCGGACGACGGTGTGCGCGGCCCCCGTGGTGTCCCCGGGCATGCCCAGGTCGGGCAGGCACGGCACCAGGACCACATCGGGCGCGATGCCTTCGGCCTCCACCGCCTCGGCGAGCGCGGGGAGCCCCGCGTACGTCTCGGCCTCGATACCGGTGTCCGCGTCCGTCAGCGCGGCCGTGAGCTTCAGATCGCCACCGCCGAAGCCGTCCAGGACGGCCCACAGGGCGGTGTCCTCCGGCCGCTGCCACGCTGCGTGCGTGGGCAGTACGGCCCAGTCGACGCGGAACAGCGCCTCGTGGTGTGCGGTACGAGCGCCCGCGAACTGCTCGGCGTCCAACGGCCGCAGCGCCAGCGAACCGACCGACACCACCGGGGTACCGGCCTCGTCGCTGATCTCCAGCGCCACCGCGCCGTGCCCGGCCGGGGAGACCCGCACCCGCAGCGCGGTCGCGCCGACCGCGTGCAGCCGTACGGCGTCCCACGAGAACGGCAGCCGCGCCTGGCCCGCCTCCTCGGCCGGGAAGAACCCGCCGAGCGCGACCGTGTGCAGCGCGGCGTCCAGCAGCGCGGGGTGCAGCCCGTACGCACGGGCCTCGCCCTGCCGGTCCTCGTCGAGCGCCACCTCGGCGAACACCTCGTCCCCGCGCCGCCACGCCTTGCGCAGGCCCTGGAACACCGGGCCGTAGGCGAGGCCGAGGGCGGCGAAGCCGTCGTACAGCCCGGCCACGTCCACGTCGAGCGGTTCGAGGTCGGCGGTGGCAGCGGCAGCCGTATCACCGGCCGGGGGCCACTCCGCCGGGACGGTCGGAACCCCGGAGGAGCCGGAGACCATGAGCACACCGGAGGCGTGCCGGATCCACGGCTCGTCGGTGGCGTCCTCCAGCCGCGAGTACACGGTCAGCGGGCGCCGCCCCTCGGGCCCGTCGGGCTCGTCCACGGCGACCCGGAGCTGCACCCCGCCGCGCTCCGGCAGGACCAGCGGCGCCTCGAGGGTCAGCTCGTCCAACAGATCGCAGCCGACCTGGTCACCGGCCCGAACCGCGAGCTCGACCAGGGCAGTTCCGGGCAGCAGCACGGTGTCCATGACGGCGTGGTCGGCCAGCCAGGGGTGGGTACGGAGCGAAAGCCGGCCCGTGAAGAGAACACCCTCGGAGTCGGGCAGATCCACCGCCGCGCCCAGCAGCGGGTGATCGGCCGCGCCGAGACCGGCCGAGGCCACATCGCCGATGGTCCCGGCGGGAGCCTCCAGCCAGTAGCGCTCGCGCTGGAAGGGGTACGTGGGCAACTCGGTGCACTGGGCACCGGTCCCCGCGAACAACGCCTTCCAGTCCACCGCCACGCCTCGGACGTGGGCCCGCGCGATGGCGGCCGTCAGCGCCTCGGCCTCGGGGCGGTCCTTGCGCAGTGCGGCGGCGAAGGCGGCCGCGTCGGCGTCGGTGACGCACTCCTGGGCCATGGCGGTGAGGACACCGTCGGGGCCGAGTTCGAGGTAGGTGGTGACGCCCTGGGCCTCGAGGGTGCGGACACCGTCGAGGAAGCGGACGGCCTCGCGGACGTGGCGCACCCAGAAGTCGGGGGTGGTGATCTCCTCGGCGGAGACGACGGTGCCGGTGAGGTTGGAGAGGATCGGGATGCGCGGGGCCTCGTACGACAGCCCCTGCGCCACCTCGCGGAACGCCTCCAGCATCCCGTCCATACGGGGGGAGTGGAACGCGTGGCTGACCGTGAGCCGCTTGGTCTTCCGACCCTGCGCCTCGAAACCGGCAGCGATCTCAGCCGCCGCGTCCTCGTCACCCGCGATGACCACGGACGACGGGCCGTTGAGCGCGGCGATCGAAACACGCTCGGTGAGCAGCGGCAGCACCTCGTCCTCGGAGCCCTGGATGGCGATCATCGCGCCACCGGCGGGCAGCTCCTGCATCAACCGCCCACGGGCCGCCACCAGCTTGGCGGCGTCGGCGAGCGAGAGAACACCGGCCACATGCGCGGCGGCCAGCTCACCGATCGAGTGGCCGGAGAGGAAGTCCGCCTTGAGACCCCACGCCTGCACCAGCCGGAACAGCGCCACCTCGATGGCGAACAGCGCGGGCTGGGTGAATCCGGTCTGGTCCAGCGCCTCGGCGTCCTCCCCGAACAGCACCGTCTTCAACGGCCGTTCGAGGTGTCCGTCCAGCTCCTCGCAGACCGCGTCGAACGCCTCCGCGAACACCGGGAAGGCGTCGTACAGCTCACGCCCCATCCCCAGCCGCTGACTCCCCTGCCCCGTGAACAGGAACGCCACCTTGCCATCGGCCACCGAGCCCTGCGTCAGCCCGGCGACCGACTCGCCGCCCGCCAGCGCCTCCAGACCCGCGACCAGCCCAGCACGGTCCGCGCCGACCACGACCGCGCGGTGGTCCAGCGCGGCGCGCGTGGTCGCGAGCGAGTAGCCGAGGTCGGTGAGCGAGACGTCGGACCGCCGGTCGAGATCGGCGAGCAGCCGCCCGGCCTGGGCGCGCAGCGCGTCGGCGTTCTTGCCGGAGAGCAGCCACGGCAGAACGGACGGCTGGGCGACCGGGGCCGTGGGGGCCTCCGTCGGTTCGGCCTCGGGGGCCTGCTCGATGATCGTGTGCGCGTTGGTGCCACTGAAGCCGAACGACGAGATCGCAGCGCGTCGGGGGCGCCCGGACTCCGGCCACTCCACCGACTCCTGCAGCAGCGACACCGCACCCGCAGACCAGTCAATATGCGGCGACGGTTCCTGCGCGTGCAGCGTTCGCGGCAACACACCATGCCGCATCGACATGACGATCTTGATAATGCCCGCCACACCGGCAGCGGCCTGCGTATGACCCATGTTCGACTTGATGGAACCCAGCAGCAACGGCCGCTCCGGCTCCCGCTCCTGGCCATACGTCGCCATAAGCGCCTGCGCCTCAATGGGATCGCCGAGGCTGGTCCCCGTGCCATGCGCCTCGACCGCATCCACCTCGGACGCCGACAAACCCGCATTCGCCAACGCCTGACGAATCACCCGCTGCTGCGACGGACCATTCGGCGCCGTCAAACCATTCGACGCACCATCCTGATTGATCGCGCTGCCCCGCACCACCGCCAGCACCGGATGACCATTCCTCCGCGCATCCGACAGCCGCTCCACCAACAGCATGCCCGCACCCTCGGACCACCCCGTACCATCCGCATCCGCCGAGAACGCCTTACACCGCCCATCAGCAGCCAACCCACGCTGACGACTGAACTCCACAAACGGCGCCGGAGTCGCCATCACCGTCACACCACCCGCAAGCGCCAGCGAACACTCACCACTCCGCAACGCCTGCACCGCCAGATGCAACGCCACCAACGACGACGAACACGCCGTATCCACCGTGATCGTCGGCCCCTCAAGACCAAACGTGTAAGCCAACCGCCCCGAAATCACACTCGCCGCATTACCCGTACCGACGAATCCCTCCACGCCCTCCGGAAGTGCCGGCAGCGAGGACGCGTAGTCGTGGTACATGACGCCCGCGAACACGCCAGTACGGCTGCCGCGCAGCACGGCCGGGTCGATTCCCGCCCGCTCGAACGCCTCCCACGACGTCTCCAACAGCAACCGCTGCTGCGGATCCATCGCCAACGCCTCACGTGGCGAAATCCCGAAGAACGCCGGGTCGAAGTGGCCCGCCCGGTCGACGAAGCCGCCCTCGCGGGAGTACGAGGTGCCCGGGTGGTCGGGGTCCGGGTGGTAGAGCCCGTCCAGATCCCAGCCACGGTCGGTGGGGAACTCGGAAATGGCGTCCCGGCCCTCCATGACCAGCCGCCACAGATCCTCCGGAGTCTCCACCCCACCCGGGTAGCGGCAGCCCAGACCCACGATGGCAACCGGCTCATCATCGGCGGCCGACACCACCACCGGACCCGCCACCGC
Source organism: Streptomyces sp. NPDC059455 (assembly GCF_042750115.1). Taxonomy (NCBI): domain Bacteria; kingdom Bacillati; phylum Actinomycetota; class Actinomycetes; order Kitasatosporales; family Streptomycetaceae; genus Streptomyces; species Streptomyces sp. NPDC059455. The sequence goes on along the minus strand of NZ_JBHYVB010000155.1, from coordinate 741 downwards.
AGCCGCAGCCCCCACAACCTCCGCACGCAGGAACTCCGCCAGCACCGCAGGCGTCGGATAGTCGAAGACCAGCGTCGCGGGCAGCCGCAGCTCACTCACCGCACCCAGCACATTCCGCAACTCCACCGCCGTCAGCGAGTCAAAGCCCAGCTCACGGAAGGAACGATGCGGTTCGACGGTGTCCAGCGAGTCATGGCCGAGTACGGCCGCGACCTGCGTACGGACCAGGTCCAGCAGGGCGTCAAGCTGCTCGGCCTCACTCAGCCCGGCGAGCCGCCGCGCCAGCGCACCCGACGCCGCCGCACCCTCCGCCGCACGCCGCGCCGGAACCCGCACCAGCCCCCGCAGCAGCGGCGCCACCACACCGGTCGACGCCGCCTCGGCACGCATCACGGCCAGGTCCAGGCGTACGGGTACGAGCAGCGGCTCGTCCGTGCGGTACGCGGTGTCGAACAGCTCCAGACCCTCGGTGGCCGACAACGCCACGACGCCACCCCGGCTCATCCGGGACACATCCGCGTCGTCCAGCTCACCGGTCATTCCGCTGGAATCGGCCCACAGACCCCAAGCCAGCGAGGTACCGGCCAGGCCATGCGCCCGGCGGTGCTGGGCGAGGGCGTCCAGGAACACGTTGGCGGCCGCGTAGTTGCCCTGACCCGGGCCGCCGAAGACACCGGCGGCCGAGGAGAAGAGAACGAACGCCGACAGGTCGAGGTCGCGGGTGAGCTCGTGGAGGTTCCA
>NZ_JBHYVB010000154.1:0-28139 GCF_042750115.1 Streptomyces sp. NPDC059455 | reverse complement strand
GAACAAGCACAAGGGGCTTCAGCAGTTCTTCAAGTGGCTGATGCTGGACGAGGAGGAGATCGACCGCTCGCCGATGGAACGCGTCCGCCAGCCCAGGACCGTGAAGAAGCTGATCCCGGTCATCCGGGACGACGACACCAAGAAGGTGCTGGCCGCCTGCAAGGGCAAGGCGTTCCTCCAGCTGCGGGACGAGGCCATCATCCGCCTCTACTACAACACCGGCGCCCGCCTGTCCGAGGTCGGCAACCTCACCCTGGAGGACATCGACCTGGTCACCGACTCGGTGCACTACCACGGCAAGGGCAGCCGCGACCGCCGGGTGCGGTTCGACCCGAAGACGGCGCGGGCGGTGAGCCGGTATCTGCGGGCTCGCGCCAAGCGCAAGGGCGCCGAGCTGCCGGACCTGTGGCTGGCCGAGCGCGGCGGGCGGCGGCTGGCGCCCAACGGCATCAAGATCATGATCAAGCGGCGCGGCCTGTCCGCCGGGGTGAAAGGTGTGCATGCGCACCGGTGGCGGCATAACTTCGCCCACGAGTGGAAGCGGGCCGGCGGTGACTCCGGCGACCTGATGCTGCTGATGGGCTGGGTGTCGGAGGACATGCCCCGCCACTACGGCGCCAGCGCGGCCGCCGAGCGCGCCCAGGAAACCCACCAGCGGATGGGAATCGGCGAGAATGTCTGAACGCTTCACCCGCACCGCGCTGGAGCCTGGCGGTACGTCGGACGGCGCGGCCACGGTCCGGGCGGTGACCGGCATGATGGCGGCCGTCGTCAGCCTGACCTTCCTCTTCGGCTTCGGCAACGTATGGAACCTCGCGCTGCGAATGGGCGTACCCCCGTGGGTGGCACCGCTGGTCGCGCCCGCGGTCGACCTGTCCATCCTCGGCCTGCTGCTCGGCATCCGCCACCTCGCCCTCCACGGCGCGCCAGTGGAGGGATTGCGTCCGGCGCGGCGGCTGCTGGTGCTCTCCAGCGGCATGACCCTGGCGCTGAACACAGCCGACCCACTGATCGCGGGCGCCCTGGGGAAGGCCGCCTTCGATGCGGTCGGCCCCGTCCTCCTGATCGGATGGGCCGAAGTCGGGCCCGGACTCCTCCACGCACTCGCCACCACAAACCGGCAAGGCTCAGCGACACGCCAGCCCGCGCCGCCACCGAATGAACAGGATCCCGGTCAGACAGCGGTTTCACCGAACGACGACCGGACTGTGAATCCCCCTTCCGCCGCTACGGCGGGGACAGGACAGCAGCCGGACGGTGATGACCTGCTGGAGCGGGCTCGGCAGGAAGACGCCCGTCATTGGGAGACCTACCAGCGGCCCATCTCGGCGGAAACGCTGCGGAAACGGCTCCACGTCGGCGCGGCACGCTCACGCATGCTGGTGACAATGATCCGCACCGACACCAGCTCCTTCAAGCGTGCTGACCAGACGCACGACACCGGGGAAGGCCTCGGACAGCGGGAAGTGTGAACACCCAGCCGACGCTGTCCTGCTCGGACTCGCTTGAGAGGAGCTTCAGTTCCCGGTCTTCCTTGCTGACAGGTGGAGGAGGATGTCTCGTGGAGGGTGCTGCCGAGGCGATCGTGTCGGCGTATGTTGAGGCGGGCTAATGTGTCCGGGTCGTCGATCGGCGGGGGCAGGGGCTGTAGCGGTCTGGCGTTCGCGATGCCCTGGTGTGGTCGGTGTCCGTTGTAGAACTGCTCGAACTCGCGCAGGGCGTGGAGCAGATGTGGCTGGTTCCAGATCAATGTCCGGTCCAGGAGCTCGCGGCGACAGGTCTGTATCCACCTTTCCATGATCGAGTTCATCCTCGGTATCTGGATGCCGCTGAGTACGACGTCGATCCCCGCGTCCTTGAGGACGGCATCGAAGAGGGCGGGGAACTTCCCGTCCCGGTCCCGGATCATGAACCGTGCCCGGTAGCCGAGGTCTTCGAGGTCCATGACCAGGTTCTTCGCCGCTTGCGCTACCCAGGAGGCGGTCGGCTGCGTGGTGGCGCCCAGGACGCGGATCCGGCGACTGCCGTGTTCGATCACCACGAGCACGTACATCCGCATCCCCGACAGAGTGATGGTCTCCAGGAAGTCGCAGGCCAGCAGGGCATCAGCCTGGGAGCGGAGGAAGGTGGCCCAGGTACTGGAGTTCCGCTCGGGTGCTGGGTCGATGCCGGCCTCCTTCAAGATCTCCCAGATGGTGGACGCGCCCACCTTCACCCCCAGCACAAGCGGCTCGCCGTGCAGACGCCTGTACCCCCAGCTCGGGTTCTCCTTCGCCAGCCGCAGCACCAGGACGCGGATCGAGCGCACCGTGCGCGGCCGTCCCGGATGCTTGGGCCGGCAGGAGGCGGCATGGCGGCGCGCGATGAGGGTGCCGTGCCAACGCAGCACCGTGTCAGGGCGTACAAGCAGCCGTAATCTTCGCAGGACGTGCAGTGATAGCCGGTGCAGCAGCGCCGCCAGGAACGCCCGATCGCTGGGCGTGAACCGGACCTTGCCCTTGCCGAGTTGACGTTCCAAAACGGTGACCTGGTGGCGCAGCGCGAGGATCTCCGCGCACTTGTCCCGGTCGGTCATCGGCAGCAGGCGAAGCATCGCGAACGCGTTCGTCACGCCAAGGTAAGCCAGTCGCAGCAGCACGGTCGATCATCTTGCCGCGATGAGCGCCAGCCTCGCGAGAGCGCCTGTTGTGGCGACTTCGCCGGTCGACCTCCCGTACACCGCGCGCACCACCTCCCACCAGGACGGATGACATTTTCGGCAAGCGCAGGGCCGGCGTGGCCACGACGACTGTCCCGGCAACAGTGCGAAGCGCGTGAAATGTGAGTTCATCCCGTCCTCCCTGACACGGGAGCCAATGCCCCGATTGTCCAACGCGGGAGCGACAGTAGATATACAGGCCGTGTGTTCGACGGCGAGCGGCGGTGATCAGACCCTGGCGTGCGGCCGCCTCCGGACCCGCGGTCACATGATGCGCTGACCGAAACAAGCGGCGTGGAGCTCTTACGAGAACGAAACACCGGAGCAAGGCACAGGCCATCGGGATCCGTAGTTTTGAGCCATCGAAATTTTTCGGTAGAGCGAAAAACCGCGAGGGGCGAGGATGGTCGCGAGTGCCGCATGGAGCGCCGGTGACAAGACCGGCAATGCTTCTGACGAGGATCTGCTGCTCAAGGTCGGAGCGAAGATCCGCCAGTTGCGCAAGCAGCGCGGACTCTCCCTGCAGGCCCTGAGTTCAGGATCCGGGGTGAGCATTGGTGTGGTCAGCGAGATCGAGCGTGGAATCGGGAATCCGTCCTTCAACACGCTCACGCAACTCGCCCACGCACTGGACATCTCGGTCAGGCGACTCTTCGACATTCCCGAGCAGCATTCACCGGTGGTGCGCAAGGCCGACCGGCGAGCGTTGGATGCTCGTGACGGCATCGAAGGCGATGCCCGACTGGAGATTCTCACGCCATCGCTCCAAGGCGCCCTTGAGGCGGTCTGGGTGACGGCTCCGCCGGGTTATGACACGTCAGCGACGCCCTTTTCCCATCCGGGAGAGGGGTTCGGGGTCGTGCTGTCCGGTCGGCACGAGGTCTGGCTGGACGGTACCTGCCATGTACTCGAAGCCGGTGATTCGATCTCTTACCAGTGCATGACTCCGCACTGGTATCGCAATCCTGGGCCGCAACCCGTCGAGGCCCTCTGGATTGTCACCCCGCCAACCTTCTGATGTCAGCTCCTGCAGGTAAGGAAACCGATGACATGCGCAGTCGCGTTCGCACCCCCGTTCTCGCCCTCGCCACCGTAACGGTCCTCACTTTGAGCGCATGTGGCGGCAAGGCGCCCGCCACGTCCTCGGCCGCCGGTTCGAAACTGCCGATCGGGATCTTCGTCGACAACGCGTTCGGCGACGGTGACTTTTTCGACCAGGCAGCCGCCGCCGAACGCCCCTTGCGGAAGAAGCTGGGAGCGAAGGTCACCACCTACGAGGGTCGCCTCCAGGCTCAGAACTTCGAACCGCTCCTCCAGGACGCGGCGAGCGCGAACAAGCTCGTGTTCGTCCTCGGCTTCGAGGCGATCGACGCGGTGCGGAAGGTGGCCAAGGCCAATCCCAAGACCACTTTTGTCTTCGTGGATGGTGTCGTCGGAGGCGGCGATGTGGTGTCAGCGCAGTTCAGGACCGCGGAGGGCTGCTTCATGGCAGGGGCGCTCGCCGGGGTGGCCAAGGAGAAGGGGAAGGAGCCGCCCGCCGCCGGGTTCATCGGCGGGGTCGATGCCCCGGTGGTTCAGCGCTGCCGTGCGGGGTTCGTGCAAGGGGTGAAGAAGCTGGCCCCCACCATGGCCGTGAAGTCGAAGTTCGTCGGTTCGTTCACCGATCCCGCCAAGGGGAAGGAGAACGCGCTGACGCTCGCCGATCAGGGTGCCTACGCGATCTTCTCCTATGCCGGGTTGTCGGGCGCCGGCGGTTTCAACGCGGCGAAGTCGGGGGCGTCGGTGTCTCCCATCGGCGTCGTATCGGACAAGAGCAAGCTGGCTCCGGGAAAGGTACCGGGCAGCCTCATCATGGGGGTCGACAGCGTCATGATCTCGCTCGCCCAGCGATACCAGAAGGGAGGTCTCAATAAGGGTGCCGGGTTCAATTTTGGCCTGCGCGACGGAGGTTGGAAGATGGTATACGATCAGGCGTTGACCGACGGGGCCACTCGAAACAAGCTCGACGGCATCCAGAAGCAGATCGTCGCCGGTGACATCAAGGTCTCCGACCCGGGGATGCGATGAACGGCGAGCCCCTGCTCCGGCTCAGCGGCGTTTCCAAGGCATTCGGTGCGGTAAAGGCGAACGACGCGGTCGACTTCACCCTTGAGCCCGCTCAGATTCATGCTCTTGTGGGCGAAAACGGAGCCGGCAAGACGACCCTCATGCGGATCCTCTACGGCGTGCACCAACCGGACTCCGGCACGATCGAGATCGCCGGGTGCCAGACGCATCTGCCCTCGCCCGCGGCCGCGATCGAGAACGGTATCGGCATGGTGCACCAGCACTTCATGCTCGTCCCGAGTTTCACCGTCGCTGAGAATGTCACGCTCGGCGCGGAATCGGGTAAGCCGGGGCTTTACTCCGCGGCGCGCGCGGCGAAACGTACGCTGGACCTGGCGGCGAGACTCGGCCTGGCCGTTGACCCCGAGGCGATCACCGGAACCCTGACGGTCGCCACGCAGCAGAAAGTCGAGATCCTCAAGGTTCTTCACCGGGGCGCCCGGATCCTGATCCTCGACGAGCCGACCGCGGTGCTCACTCCTCAAGAGACACATGAACTGTTCACGCTGCTCCGCAACCTTGCCGCCGAGGGGACCGGAATCATCTTCATCTCCCATAAGTTGCCCGAGGTGTTTGCCATCGCTGATCGGATCACGGTGCTGCGCCAAGGGCGCACGATCACCACCGGTGGAAGGGGGGAGATCTCAACCGAGGCCGTCGTGGCCGCGATGACCGGCAGGTCCGATGTGAACCTCGGGCGCGTGAAGCGTTCGGGCCGCAGCGACGCACCGGCCGTGCTGGAGGTGAAGGAGTTGTCCACCGACCGAACCGTGTCGGACAGCCCCCTGGACCAGGTATCTCTTACCGTGTATGCCGGTGAGATCCTCGGTGTCGCCGGTGTCGAAGGCAACGGCCAAACCGCGCTGGCCGAAGCCCTGGTCGGGCTGACCGCCGCGCGATCCGGTGTGATCCTGCTGGGCGGTGAACCCGTAACCGATGACAACGTACGGCGCCGCCGGGACCGCGGCCTGGGCTTCGTCCCCGAGGACCGGCACCTGCAAGGGCTGCCCCTGCACGGCTCGGTCACCGAAGCCACCGTCGCCGGGCGGCTGCGCGGAACCGGCCGCTTTGCCACGCTGGCGCCGGCGCTCTCCCGAGGGCGGCGGGTCTGGGCAGAAGCGGTGATGGACAAGTACGCCGTCACGGCGGCGGACAGCAGCGCCCGGTGTGACTCCCTCTCCGGTGGCAACCAGCAGAAGATCGTCCTGGCCAGGGAACTCGAAGACAACCCCGCCTGTCTCGTACTCGCGCAACCCACCCGGGGCGTCGACATCGGTGCCATCGAATTCCTGTACGGCAAGGTCGCGGAAGCGACCCATCGCGGCTGTGGAGTCCTGCTCGTCTCCGCCGATCTCGACGAGATCTTCAGGCTGTCCGACCGGATCGTCGTGCTGTTCAAGGGGCGGGTCGTGGCGGAGCTGTCCACCCTCACGACCACACGGGAAGAGATCGGCCGACACATGATGGGCGTGACGGCATGACCACCCTCGAAACGAAACCCACAGCCCTTCCGCACCGCCTCGCCCTCCTTGCCAGGCCCGTCGGCCGCACCGGGTTCGCCGTGCTGACCGGGGTCCTGCTCGCGATGGGACTCATCGCGCTCCAGGGCTACGCGCCGATGCCCACCATGTTCGCCGGTCTGCGATACGCGCTCGGAGATGCCGTCGCCGTCTCGCGTACGCTCGCCTGGGGCCTGCCCTTGCTCGTGACGGCGCTGGGTGTGGCCTTCGCGTTCCGGGCGGGGATGTTCAACATCGGTGCCGAAGGGCAGCTCTACGTGGGCGCGATGGCCGCGGCCATCGTAGGCGCCTACATCGGCCCGTTGTTTGCCGGGCTCCACCTGCTGCTGTGCCTGGCCGCGGCCGCGCTCACCGGGGGTGCCGTGGCGGCTGGTCTCGGCTGGCTACGAGCGCACTGGGGCGTGGATGAGGTCCTGTCCACGCTGTTGTCGAATTACCTGCTGGTCCTGTTGTGCACGTATCTGGCGAACGGTCCCCTGCGCGACCCGACGCGACAGAGCGGAAGTACCAGGGAGGTGCACGATTCGGCGATGTTCCCGGTGATCGTGGACCAGACGCAGCTCACCGCGGGGCTCTACGTCGTCGCCGCACTGGTGCTGGCGACGTGGTGGCTTTCGGAACGGTCGATCGCGGGATACCGGTGGCGGATGACCGGATCGAGCCCGGGCTTCGCCGCCGCCATGGGCATCGACATCGCGCGTGCTCGCGTGACGTCCATGGCGGTGAGTGGCGCGCTGTGCGGGCTCGGCGGCTCCTTGCTGGTGAACTGTTCGCAGGGGCGGTTCTGGACCGAGATCGGAACCGGGATCGGGTGGGACGCGGTCCTGCTGGCCCTTGTCGGGCGGTCGCGCCCGATCGGAGTGCTCGCCTGGGCGGGTGTGTACTGCGTCCTGCGGGCGTCGGCCCGCGGCGTCGAACAGGTGACCGGCATCCCTTCGGAACTTTCCTCGGTGCTCATCGCGGTGATCATCGTTGCGGCCGTGGCCCGCTCCGGGGCGATAGGACTGATAACGGACTGGGCGCGTCGCTGGCGCGCGGTGCGGGAGAAGCAGCAATGAACGCCATCGAAGCCTTTCTCGCTTCAGGAATCCGTTTCACCACACCGATCCTCCTGGCCGGGTTGGGCTGTCTGGCCACCCGCTGGACGAGAGATCTCAACGTCGGCTTGGAAGGCGTGATGCTGTTCGGCGCCTTCTTCGGCGTCGTCTGCGGCTACCGGTTCGAATCGGCAGCCGTGGCGATCGTGCTGACCAGCGCCCTCGGCGCTGTGGCGGGCCTGGTGTTCGGCATCCTGGTCGCCACACTGCGCGCCAACGCCTTCGTCGTCGGGACCGCGCTGAACGTCCTCGCCGCAGGGGCCACCGTCTACCTGCTTCGCACCTGGTTCGGGGTCAAGGGTTCGTTCGGCGACGAGCGCATTCCCTCGCTGCCCGCCGCGCGATGGGGAGTTATCGGCGACATTCCGTTGATCGGCCCGGTGCTGTCCGGCCAGTCGCCGCTGACCTATCTGAGCTGGCTGCTGGTCGCGGGCATGGCCTGGGCGGTGCGCCACACGGTGATCGTGCGCCATCTGAAGGCCAGCGGCGAACACCCCGAAGCGTTGCGCGCCGCCGGCGGAAACGTCATGCGCACCCGCATCATCGCCCAGGTCTGGTGTTTCACTCTGTGCGCGCTCGCGGGCGTGCAGCTCAGCCTCGGCCAACTGACACTGTTCACCGAGGGAATGACCAGCGGCCTCGGATTCGTGGCGCTCGCCGCGGTGATCTTCTGCCGTGGCAACGTGTTGCTGCTGGCTGTCATGTCGGTGGCGTTCGGGTTCAGTTCCGCCCTCTCAGTGCGGTTGAACACCTCCGTAATGGCGCCCCAGTTCGCCCAGATGCTGCCGTACGCCGTGGCATTGGTCGGCCTGATCGTGCTGTCCCGCCGTTCCAGGACAGCCGACACCCGCATTCTCACCCCCAGTCAGGAGAACTGAATCGTGAGATTCGTCGACCTCGACCCCTCCGATCTGGCACTCTTCGCACGCGCCGGTGAGGTGCTGAGAGCGTCCCATCACGCCGAGCGGCACCAGGTGGCAGCCGCGATGCTGGGTACTTCGGGCCGGGTCCATGTCGGACTCCACCTGGGCTCCCGTCGGGTCAATGTGTGCGCCGAATCGTCCGCGCTGGCCAGTGCGCGCATCGCGGACGAGACGGGAATCGTCACGGCTGTCGCTGTGTGCCTCGGCGAAACCGGGATCCCGCAGGTCACCAATCCGTGCGGGGTGTGCCGCGAACTGATGGGCGCCTACTGCCCCGAAGCCCGGGTACTGCTGGACGTGCAGGGCGAGGTGCGCAAGGCGGTGGCCGAGGATCTCATGCCGCTCCCGTGGTTGCGTCCCGAGGAAACAAGCTGGACGGTCATGGCGCCTGCCCTCCGGAAGCGCACCGACTGATGATGCCCATCACAGACATCGCCGTCATCACCCACGACCTGCCCAGGGCGATCAGTTTCTACACCGAGAAGCTGGGGCTCACTCTCGCCCATCGGATGGAGGGCTTCGCTGATTTCCGCGGTCTCGGTATCGCACTCGCCGTCTGGGAGGCGGACCATCTCCGCGCGACAACCGGTATTCCTGCCTCAACCGGAGGCCACGGACCCGCCGCCATGATCGCCGTACGCCTGGAGGCACCGTCGGAGGTCGACCAGCGCTTCGATGAACTGCGGCGCACCGGAGTCGAATTCCACGCCCCACCGAAGGACTATCCGTGGAACGCCCGATGCGTCTACTTCATTGGCCCGGACAGCGAACTGTGGGAACTGTACGCGTGGTACGACGGCGGCGAACCCGGCGCGGTCGATACGGGCGGCAGGCCGACCAGCGAGCCGTTCTGAGCAGGGCAGATGATGTATCGGCCCCCGCCATGCCGATACTTTCCGTCGCCCGCGACAGAGCCTCCTGACCGCGAGGGGCCCGTTCCCTGCGGGCCGCGGCAAACTGCATGGACTGGCGGGAGCGTGGCTTCCCGAAGGGTGTCTTTATTGCCGTACGGTGGTTGACCTGGGGATTTGCCATCGCTCAAGTATGGGCATGATCAGTGATCGTGGGTCTGCGACTGCTGTACCTGGTCTTCTGTCGGCTGCTGGGCTGCTTCCTTTTGCTGGGCCGATCGACCGCCGCGAACAACGCCGAGATCCTCGTGCTTCGTCATGAGGTCGCTGTGCTGCGCCGGCAGGTAGAGCGGCCGCGGCTCTCATGGGCTGATCGTGTGCGCTGGAAGTGGCGCCAGACGATGGTCAGATCGGGTCGTCCACCATTGCCGGAAGGGACAGTTGCGCTCATCCAGCGCCTGGCGAGAGAGAACCCGACCTGGGGATACGTCGGGATCCAGGGTGAACTGCGACGGCTTGGCCATCGGGTTGCCGCCGCCACGATCCGGCGCGTCCTGCGCCGCTCCGGTCTACCGCCCGCACCGCAGCGCGCCTCCCAGCAGACGTGGCGCTCCTTCCTCCGCGCCCAGGCCCGCACGTTGCTCGCCTGCGACTTCATGCACGTGGAGACCGTCTTCCTCAAACGCCTCTACGTCTTCTTCATCATGGAGATCGCGACCCGGCACGTCCATGTCCTGGGCGTCACCGCCCACCCACCGGCGCATGGGTCACCCAACTCGCCCGCAACCTGCTCATGGACCTCGAAGACAGAGCTGGGTGCTTCCGGTTCCTCATCCGGGACCGGGACAGCAAGTTCACCGCCGCATTCGATGCCGTCTTCGCCGACAACGGTACAGCCGTCATCCCGACTCCGCCGCAAAGTCCCCGGTCCAAGCGTTCGCCGAACGATGGATACGCACAGCCCGCGCCGAATGCACCGACCGCCTCCTCATCACCGGCGAACGACACCTCCGTGCCGTCCTCACCACGTACGCCGAGCACTACAACACTGGACGGGCCCACCGCAGCCTCGACCTACGCGCCCCGGACGACCACCCCAGCGTCATCCCCCTGCCTGTTGCCGTAGTCCGACGGCGACAGCTACTCGGCGGCCTGCTCAACGAGTACCCGACCACGCCACCCCAACGACTTCTCCATCCACAAGAAACACCCAGATCAGCCGCCTGATCGGGATATTGACACCCTTCAGGCGTCCTGCCCCAGGTGAGGCTGCTGGCCGAATGGCCCGACGGCGAGGAAGCACCGACCCGGTTCTGGCTGTCGGACCTGCCCGACGACACCCCGATCCCGGAGCTGGTCCGCCTGGCAAAGATCCGCCGGCGGATCGAGCACGACTACCGCGAACTCAAGCACGGCCTGGGCCTGGATCACTTCGAAGGCCGCTCCTGGACCGGCTGGCATCACCACGTCACCCTGGTCACCGCCGCCCATGCCTTCCTCACCGAACAGCGGCCGACCCCAAAAGCCCACACACGAGGCTCACCCTCTACCAGATCCTCGACGCCCTCCAGGACCTGCTGAACTGCTGGACCGGCATCTGCAACACCTGCCACCAACCCCTGCCCAGCAGGACCACACCAAGATCAAGACCGACCTAACGGAGTCCTAGTAGAACCGGCCTCGTTCGCCATACGGAGTGCCGACCAGACCCGGTAGCGGACGCGCCCGGCGCCCTGACGCCTCGCTAGGTTCTCAAGACTCCGGAGGGTAACTCATCACAAGGATCGCGCGCCCGCTGTCCCGGCCGGCCGCGTATACGTGTGTGACACTGCCGGTGAAGTAGGCCGTGTCACCCGCGTGAAGAGTGACGAGATGGCCTTCGGGCCCGCACAGCACTTCGCCGGCGACGCAGTGGACGACTTCCCGTGTTCCCGCCCCGTGGGGCTCGCCCTCGAAGTGCGTACCGTCGGGCAGGTCGAGTTCGAACACTTCGGTTCGGTGATGCGAGGTGTCCGTGTGGAGCAGACGGCTCCGCATACCTTTGGCCGACTTCACCACCGGCCCTTCGGAGGCTCGCAGCACCCGGACGGGTGCTGGCTCTGGGCCCTCGATGAGTTGGCCGACACTCAGTCCCAGTGCGTGGCCCAGGCGCCACATCGTCTCGAGCGACGGATTGCCTTCGCCCGCCTCGATCCTAGCCAAGCTCGTCTTGGACAGCCCCGTCGCCCGCGCGAGGTCTCCGAGGGAGAGGCTGTGAGCCTCACGGTGGCGGCGGACCGTGTGGGCGAGGTTCTGTGCATGGGCGGTTATGGACTGAAGCTCCATCGTCCCCTTCATTGAACGATTCGGACCATATATGTTACACCTGTTGTGGGGCATCCGCTGTGACAACCGAGGAGTGACCCACATGACGAATCATGCCGCACGTATCCAGGAGTGGCTGGAACCGCGGGCTGAGGAGGTGGCTGAGCTCCTGACGCGGCTCGTGGCGGTGGAGTCCGAGAACCCTCCGGGACGCAACTTGGGGCAGTGCGCCAGGGTCCTGCACGAGGCCATGGAGCGCCTTGGTCTCCATCCGGAGATTATCAAACTCGCCCCCGCCGGTGTGCTGGAGGAGCCGTCGCTGGTCCGTGGCACAGTGGGAGACGGTGAGAAGCTCCTCTACTTCCACGGCCACTTCGAGGTGGTGCCGGTTCAGGACCGCAAACAGTTCATCGCAGAACGCCGCGACGGAAGGATCATCGGCCGCGGCACTGCGGATATGAAGGGCGGCATCGTCAGCATGCTCTACGGAGCCGCTGCCGCCAAGGAACTCGGACTGCTCGGCAACGGCCGCGTCGTGCTTCACCTGGTGTGCGACGAGGAGACCGGCAGCGTCGCGGGATCCGGCCACCTGCGTCAGGCGGGGCTGATCGACGAGCGAGCCGTCGCCATGGTGGCGGGGGAGCCGAGCGGGGGCGGGATATGGCACGCGGCCCGAGGGCCGTCTCCCCGCGCGTCGACCTCAAGGGACGTGAAGCACACGTCGGCCAGGCCACCGTTGTAATGCTGGGCGTAGGTATCGAGGACCTGCCGAGCGTGCGTCTCGTTCCAGATCAAGAGGTGGTCGAGGGCCTCGCGGCGCATGGTGCCGATGACACGTTCGCAGTGCGCGTTCATCCGTGGGGACCGTGGCGCGGTCCTCATGACCTGGGTGTCGTCGGCTTTGAAGACCGCGTCGAAGGACTCGGTGTACTTCGCGTCCCGGTCGCGGAGCAGGAAACGCAGCGAGTCCACCCGAACACCCAACTCGACGGCGAGGTTTCTTGCCTGCTGCACCGTCCAGGGTCCGGTGGGATGGGCGGTCACTCCCGCGATGTGCAGCCGGCGTGTGCCGTGCTCGAGGAACACCAGCGCGTACACCCGGCGCAGATCGACCAAGTCGATGTGGAAGAAGTCGCAGGCGATGATGGCTTGGGCTTGAGCGGTCAGGAAATCGCGCCATGTCGGACGGCTGCGGCGTGGGGCTGGATCGATGCCCGCCCCGGTGAGGATCTCCCAGATCGTCGTCGAGCCGACTGGGTGTCCGAGCCGGACCAGCTCGCCCTGAATTCTTCGACAGCACCAACGCGGATTCTCCCTGGCGAGCCGCAGCACCAGAGCCTTCACCGCACCCGCCGTCGAAGGTCTCCCGGGCCTGCGCCGATGCTTGCTGTAGTCCCACTTCCGGGCGATCAGCCTGCGGTGCCACGCCAACAGCCTCGCGGGCGTCACCGGGAACACCTGCGCCCACCGGCGCCGGGGGACCAGCGAGGACAGCGCTGCGAACCACAGCCGGTCCGCATGCTCGTAGCGCACCGGCCTCGTGAGCTGCCTGCGCAGCACCGCATTCTCGTGCCGCAGCACGAGCGATTCCGCCTTCTTGGCTGTGTCCCGGCGTAGCGGCACCGCCGGGACTGTTGGCAGCTTCCGAGTCACCTGGTATTGGAGCGAAACGATCAGCGGACAGGGTTCCGGCAGACCGTGATGGCTCGCCAGACCACCCCAGCGGCCGGGTCCGGACGCCGCCCGCGAGCAGGAGAGATGAGTTTCTGAACGGCACACGTACCTGAAGCGTCAGCGCGGTCCATCAGCCGCCCGACGACCTCGTCCACCAGCTCATCCTCGACCGGCTCGACAGCCGGGATCCCGTTGTCGTTCATGTCCGTCCGTCCCGGCTGGTCAAGGCCCAGGCCCAGGCCAGCCTGTCACATCACGGACTTACACGATCTTTCAGATACGCTCCGATGTATGCCACACCACGGGTCATCGCGTCATGGCTGCGGACACTCGGTAAGCGCCGCTGATGAGTCGGGCGCGCTTCGGTCGCGGCGCCTCGTGAGAAGCAGGAGGACGAGTGAGGCGGCGACGCCTGCGGCTGCGATCAAAGGCAACTGGGGCAGAGTGTGCGCTGCGACAAGACCACCTGCTCCCGCCCCGATAGCGATGGCGATTTGCATGACCGACTGGTTGAGACTCAGCAGCACGTCGGACGCTTCGGGGGCGAGAGAGGCTACGCGGATCTGCTGGGCGGAAGTGCTCGCCCATGCGGCGGCGCCCCAAAGCAGAATCCCGGCTATCGCGCTGCCCGTTGCAGCCCCGACTACCGGGAGGGCGACAAGCACGAGCACGTGGAGAGCCTTGGTTGTGGTCAGTGTTCGATGAGGTCCGACGCGGTCCGTCAGGAATCCGCCGAGTTGTATGCCGGCAATACTCGCGATGCCGAAGAGGAGCAGGGTGAGGCTCACTGCTTCACCGTCCAGTTCGACGACGCTGAGCAGGTATGGCGCGAGATATGTGTTCAGTACCGCGTAGCCGCCGAGCCAGAGAAATGTGACCGTCAAGCCGAGAATGGTGCGCGCGTTGGCGAGCAGGCTGAGCTGATGGCGAAGCGGCACAGGGGCATGAGGGGCGGTACGGGGGAGGGCCATCCATACTGTTCCCGCCACGAGTATCGCCAGTGCGGCGTTGAGGGGGAAGATGGTTGTCCAGTCCCAGTGTTCGGCGATGGCGCGTCCGGTCGGCACTGCGAGGACCAGGGATGCCGTGATGCCCATCACGACGGTCGAGACCGCGCGTGCACGGCGCTCGGCAGGCGCGAGGCGCACCGCGAGGCCCAGTGCTGTGACGACGATGAGACCGGTACTCGCTGCCATGACGACCCGGAGCGCCATGATCGTCAGTAGGGTGGGGCTCTGCCAGGACGCGATGTTCGTGGCCGCGAAGACGAGCAGAGCTGCCGATATGAGGAGGCGCCGTTCGACTCGCGCCGTCATCACGACAAGAACGGGCGTCAGCAGCCCGTACGCGAGAGCGAAGACGGTGACGAGCTGGCCTGTGGTCGCCTCGTTGACTCCGAGCCCTTGGGCGACGAGGTCGAGCTGTCCCGTCAGGACGTATTCGGCGACTCCGGCCGTGAACGTTGCACAGGAGAGCACAGCGGTGATCAGCGGGGGACGGTGTTCTCCCGGGTTTCCAGGGTTGCGCATGGTGCTCAATTTCGTTTCGTGGAGGAGTGCTTGGAGCGCGCCCGCCGGGCGCTGGTAGGGACGAGGGGCCTCGTGGCTGTTGGAACCAGATCGTTCGTTTCAGCCACGAGGGCCCCTCGCCCTGGCGGGCCGCTTCGGATCGCCGACCCCGGCGGCCAGGTGCCGGCTACAGGTACGTGGCCAGGAACGGCAGGACGACGTCGGCCATCTCGTCGGGTACTTCCTCTGCAAGGTCATGGCCGGCGTCGAAGGTGTGTCCGGTGACGTCGTGGGCCATGAGCCGCATCTGGGACTCGTTGCGGGCGCCGATGAACGCGGATCCGCCGAGGGCGAGGACCGGGATGTCCAGTTTCTTCTGTGCGGTCTGCCGGTTCTGTTCGGCGTCGACGAGCATTGCCCGGTAGATGGAGAGCATCGCGCGGATGCCGCCGGGCATGGAGTAGCAGCGCACGTATTCGTCGACCGCGTCGGGGGTGGCGCTGTCGGGGTGGCTGCGCTCGTACTTGATCATGTAGGTGATCAGCTCGCGCTCGTGTCCGGCGATCAGCATCTCGGGTATGTCCGGCTGGAAGTAAAAGCCCAGGTGCCACAGGTGCATGCCGCTGGAGACATTCTCGGGGGTGAGGGCTGTGTGGTCCTCGAAGCCGAATCCGGGGAACAGGGCCTCGGCGAACACGAGAGCGGTGACGTGGTCGCGGTGGCGGGCGGCGAGCTGGTAGCCGATCACCGCTCCCCAGTCCTCGCCCGCCACGGCGTATGTCTCGTGTCCGAGGTGGGTCATCAGCTCGGCGATGTCGTCGCTCATCGTCGCGGAGTCGTAGCCGTCCGAGGGGCGGGCGGAGTCGCCGAGACCGCGAAGGTCCGGCACGACGACGGTGTAGTGGGGCGTGAGCTTCGGGACGAGGTGGCGCCAGTGGTAGCCGGTCTTGGGCACGCCGTGCAGGAGCACTATTGCGGGGCCGGACCCGGCTGTGCGGTAGTGCAGACTCGTTCCGTTGACGGTGGCGCGGCCCGTGCGGACGGGCGTTCCGTCATGGTCGTACATCATGTTTTCCAACCTTCCTGGTGTCCTTCGCGATGCGGGCGTCAGCGGGCTTGCGGAGGGTCGACGAGGGTCACCAGGCGGCTCGGTCCGGCGCCGTCCGCGTTTGTCCGGGCAGCGGAACGGACGGCGGGGCGCAGGGTGACGTTCTCGGGGTAGAGCCGGCCGAGCAGGGCCAGGACGACGAGGTCGTCCTGGCCGGTGGCGTCCAGGGTGACCTCGCCTGCTTCCGACCACACCAGTCCCGGTGCGCGCAGGGTCGTCCACACGTTCGCGGTGCGGGGCGAGTCGTCGACCGGTGCGTCGCCCGCGGCGGGGTCCGGTCGGTGGGCGTAGCGGTGGCCGCGTAGGGCCTGGCCGAGGTCGACGCGGGCGGTGGTGCCGTCATGGGCGATCTCGATGCGGGCGGTGCGGGTCCCGTCGGCGACCGGCGCGGTGACGGGACGGGCGGAGAGCGGGCCGGTGGTCGTGGTGGCGGGCGGCAGGACCTCGACGAGGGTGCGGGGTGCGGCGTAGTAGTCCTGCACCTCGGCGACATACGTGGCGGTTTCTTCGGTGGTCGGGTTGGGGCGCCAGGTCAGCAGGTGCCGGGGTGCGGTCAGGGGTGGCTGGTCGAGGACGGCGGGCAGGGCGGTGCCGCCGCCCGCCTCGAAGCCGTAGCCGGCCGGGCCGGAGGTGCCGGTGACGACGTTGCGAGCGAAGGCGACGATGCTGGTGTGCCGGATCTGGCGGACCAGCAGTTCGGTGAGGAACGCGTCGCGGGCCGGTTCGGTGTGCCGCAGTCCGGTTGGGGTGATCAGGAGCGGGACGTTTTGCCAGTTGGTGAAGGGCAGCAGGGCGTCGCGCAGCAGGACGATCTGGTGGAGCCACTCGTTGTAGAGCTGCATTGTGACGGGTCCGCCGCGTCGGCCGCGGAGCAGATCGGCTGCGGGAGGGGTGAGCAGGTGGCCGTAGCAGTGGCTGCGGACGACCAGCGGGCCGGCGGGCAGCGGTACCGGATCGGTGAGCAGCCTCTCCAGTGCCTTGGCGGACCATGAGGCGAGCTCCTGGCCGATGGTCCCGGCCTGCGCGCCCAGTTCGCGGGCTGCGGAGGCGGTGTCGGGGCCGATGGCCAGCGAGAGGGAGGTCTCCCGGGTGCCGAGGGTGAGTGTCGCACGGATCTGGTCCTCCAGCACCTCGCCGTCGGCGGTGGTGAGGGCGTTGTCATCGATGATGCCCTGCAGCAGTGGCTCGGTGGCGGTGAAGAAATCGCGGGCGGTCAGGGTGGTGCCGGCCGCGGGGAAGGTGTTCCAGCGGCTGCCGCCGAGAGCGGGCGTACTCGGGATGGGTGCGGGGTGCATGGGTTCTCCGAAGTCTTCGATGAAGCGGTGGTGGGTGTCGTCGGATTCCGTGCCCGCGCGGGATCCGACGGCTTTTCTGGATCGCCTGATACAGATTTTGGGCATGGAAAAGTCAGTCGAGGGCGGCCAGCGCGACTTCCACGAGGGGTTCGAGGCTGCGGACGTCCGGCGTGATCTTCGAGGAGACCAGCAGTCCATTGAGGAAGGTGACGAGGAAGGCGGCGAGGGTGTGCGGGCCGTGCCGCGTCGCGATCTCGCCCCGCTCCGCCGCGACCCGCAGCACCTCGGCGAGCGCATCCCGGCTGGCGTCCTGCATGTCCCGCACGGTGTGCCGGGTCGCCGCATCCTCCGGCAGGCGCTCGCAGGCGGCGTTGACTACCAGGCAGCCCCGGCCGTTGTCTTCCACGGCGATCCGGACTCGCTCGACCAGCATCGCGCGGATCACCGACCGGGCGTCCGTCCCTTCCTCCAGGGTGCGCAGGGCGGCCGCCGCGAGGGTGGTGCGGTAGTGCTCCAGCGCCGCCCGGTACAGGCCCTCCTTGTCGCCGAACGCGGCATACAGGGACCCCTGCCCGATTCCCAGGTGCTGCGTCAGGTCGCGCACCGAGGTCGCCTCGTAGCCGCGCGTCCAGAACAGCTCCATCGCGCGGCTCACCGCCGCCTCGGTGTCGAACTCCCGGGTCCTTGCCATGGCCCCACCGTAACCTATCTGGATCGCACGCTCAAGAATGCGGAGGCGGCGGCCAAGGTTTGCCGAGGTGCGGTGATCTTCAGCCCCGGACGGCTCCATCGCCGTCATCGGCACCCTTGCGGCCATATGCCCGGGTTGTCGATCTGCTCACATCCCAAAAAGGCGGCGACCGTGCGTTTGGGAAGCACGAACTCTGATTGGCGGTAGCTCGCCACGGGGTCAACTCCCAGGGGCGGGCCCACGGTCACCTCGGTGGCGACCCTGCCGCCGTGGGGGTCGATGGCAACGGGCGGGTGATGACCGGCACTGGCCAGCGTGGCCGTACCGGTCTCCATCCAGCCACAGGCAGCTGCACGTGGCGAACAGATCGCTGCCGAGCGCCGAGAGCAGGCGGTTGCTGCTGGTGAGTACACTTACGGGGTCATGGCCCTCGGTCGCGTAAGCTCGCACGCCGCTGCGCAACTGCCCCATGATCCCGACTGCGTCCAGGTTGTGGCCCTCGACATCGCGGATGATCATGCCGACCAGGTTTCTGTCCAGCCTGATCACGTCGTACCAATCGCCTCCGACCTCCGCTCCTGCGGTCGCTGGGGGGTACCGGGCCGTGGCTTCCACGCTTCTCACATACGGCAAGTCCCGCGGCAGCAGGACACGTTGCATGCCCCGGCTGATTTCCTGCTGTATCTCGTTGCCACGTGCCCGCTCCAGCGCCTGCGCCACCTGGCTGAGCATGGTCGTGAGGATTGCGAGATCCTCATCTTGCAGGTCCGGGGAACGATCGAAGGCGATAATGCAGCAGCCCACTGCCCGCCCGTTCGACACCAGAGGCAGGAAGGCCCGCGGCCGCCCGTCGTGGTACCGGTCGAGGTCGGGGTACGCCTGGTGAAGCTCATGGGAGGTCGCGAAGACCATGGGCCGTATGAGTAGTGCCGCGTCCGTTTCCGGTGCCCCCTCCGAGAACGGGAGTTGGCCCACACGACGCAGATCCTCCTTGGACGCTCCGGACGAGCCGGCGACCAGCAGCCCTTCGTGCTGCGTCATGCACAGTGTTACGGCCCGGCCGCCGAAGGGCCGCGATACGACCTTCCGCGTGGCCGCGATGACATCTCCCACCCGGCTCGCAGCGGTGAGTTCGATGCCGAGCTGCTGCAACTGCCAGAGGTGTCTGCTGCTGTTCGTCTGCCGACGCCACTCCGCGGGGACGGCGCCAGACCGCAGGGCGGACTCCGTGGCTGCCGTCCCGGATTCCGCCGGCACGTAGAGGGGAACGTCGGGGGCCTCCATCGAGACGCCCTGGTCGGCGAGGGCGTCCAGGGAATCGGCCACCCTGTCGGCGAGAGACATCAGGAAATCGCGGAACCCTGTGGGCACAGCCTGGTCCTGAACCCACCGCGCGCTCAGCACGCCAAGACCGTAGCGCTTCAGAATGACTTCACTGGTTGTGAGCTGGGGTTTTCCTTATGGTCAGCTGGCTCGGTGGTATTCGTTGATGAGGCCTGTGACAGCCTGTCTGCGTGCGATCTGAGTTGTCGGTAGCGGTATGACGTTCGGGTCGTCGAGGGGTGCGGGCTGGTTTCGGCCTTGGTGGGGCCGATGGCTGTTGAAGTGACGGGCGTAGTCGTGAAGGAGTTGCTCCGCGTGGCCTCTGCCAAAGATCAGTACTCGGTTGGTGCACTCCTCGCGGACGGAGCGTACGAACCGCTCGGCATGCGGATTGCAGTTGGGGCTCCGGGGTGGGATCTTGGCCACGTTTATGCCCTCGCTGGCGAACACGGCGTCGAAAGCCGCCGTGAACTTCCGGTCCCGGTCCCGGTCCCGGTCGCGGATGAGGTGGGTGAAGTTCGTGATGCGGTCGCCGAGCTGCCAGAGCAGCTGTCGGGCTTGCTGGGTGGTCCAAGCGCCGGTGGGGTGGGCGGTGACACCGAGGATGTGGACGGTGCGAGTGCGGACCTCCATGGCGGACAGGGCGTACAGCCGCTGCAGTCCGATGGTGTCGATGTGAAAGAAGTCCGTGGCCAGGAGGCCGTTTGCCTGTGCCCTGAGGAATTCCGTCCACTCTCTGCGCGCCTTCTGCCGGCGTTGCCCTGAGTTGAGGCTGGCGGCACGCAGGATACGGCGGACGGTGGCTGTGCTGATGATGTGGCCGAGGCGGCGTAGCTCGCCGTGTACCCGGCGGAAGCCCCACCGTGGGTTCTCGGTGCCAAGCCGGATGACCAGGTCGCGGACTTCTTCGGATATCGGTGGGCGGCCTGGGGGAGGTGGCCGGGTCCACTCTTCTTCAGCAGGCGCTGGTGCCAGGCGAGCAGAGTGCGTGGCGAGACGAGCCGGTTGCCGCGGAGGGCGCGGGGCAGGAGCCGGGCGAGTGCGGCAAGCAGCGCCCGGTCCGGCCAGTTGGGCTTCGGGGTGGGCACCTGTCGGCGCAGCACGGTGACCTCGTGGCGCAGGATGAGTATTTCGGCGTTCTTGGCCGCGGTAGATCGGCAGAGCAGAGCGAGCCACGCGAAGATTCGTGTGGCGAGTAGGTAGGTCAGCTGTACGAGCACAATGACGGATCATGCCCGACCACGGGGTAAATACCCAGGTCAGCAGCGGTGAAGCTGTTTTGAAGCGCTACGCGATGTCGCCGGGGAGAATGACCGCGCCACCGGCTGTGATCGTGTCGAAGACGCGCTTCGCTTCGGCGTTGATGTCGTGCCTGCCCATCCGAGCCTCCTTGCTCGTTGAGTGGGATGCGTTGCCGTATCCCGGAACGGACGCTGGTCCGTTGACAGCCGCTTCATTACATCACTGTGTGTAGGTTGTTGACTTGGGTGGAAGTAGCATCTACCTTCATGCTACATCGTGGCAAGGACCGCCACGATGTAGTTATCGGAGGACGTCATGCGTCGAAGCCTTGCGGCTCGAGCCGCCCTCGTGATCTCGGCACTGCTGGTCGTCGCAGGCTGCGGCGGCGGAGGTGGTGGCGGGAGCGCCGACCCGAAGCACCCGGTGACGATCGATGTCGCCGTGCTGGCGGCCACGGAGTTCTACGTCCTCCCCTGGCCGGTGGGCCAGAAGCAGGGGTTCTTCGCCGACCACGGAGTGGTCGTCAAGGACATCGTCGCAGGCAGCGGCGGCAGCGCAACGCTGCGGACACAACTGTCGGGCGGCATCCCCATCGGTGAGATCGGCTACAAGTCCGTCCTTGACGCGTCGAAGGAGGGCATCCCGGTGCTCGCGGTCGGAGGCGGCGCCCCGGAAAAGAAGGCGAACGCCCCGCAGTCCCACAGGCGCAGCTCAAACTCGCCGCGTCGCTGCGGGTCGGTGACCTGCGGGTCCTCCCGATGGTCGTCTGGCCCGCCGTCATGCCCGCGGTCACGGCCGGGCTGCGGCTGACCTTCGGGTTCACCTTCCTCGGCCTGATCATCGCTGAGATGTTCGCCGGCTCCTCGGGGCTCGGCCAGCAGCTCCTGCGCAACGTCGCCCTTGCCCGCATGGAATACATCGCCGGGGAGATCGTCCTGATCGTCGTATTGGCGCTCGTGCCCTTCCTGCTGCTCACGTGGATCGAGAGGCGCATCAATGACCGCTTCGGCTCCCGCTCGGCACCCCGTGGAAGCCGCTCATGACCGCCATATCCTCGGGTGCGCATTGCGTGAGAACGCTACCAATCGATGAAAACGGAGACCGGAACGATGTCTGAAGGCCAGCCCTCGATCCTCGTCATGGAGAAGGCGGTCCGCGTCCTTGATTGCTTCTCCCCGGGGCAGACCCGGCTGTCGCTGAGCGACATCCGGCGGCTGACGGGCATGCCCAACTCGACGGTCGCCCGCCTGGTCCGCACCCTTGTCGCCAGTGAACTCCTTCAGCGGACGGGAGACGAGTACTGCGTCGGACTCCGCGTGCTCGGCTGGGCGTCGGCCGCGTCGGCCGGCTCGGACCTGTTGGTGGCCGCCGAACCAGTGGCCGCGCACCTGCGGGACGTGACCGGCGAGACGGCCGGGCTCTACATTCGGCGCGGCACGACGAGGGTGGCGGTGATCGTCAAGCTCAGCTCGCGGTCGATCATCTACCGCAGTGACGTCGGCCAGCTCATGCCGATGCACCTGGGAGCGGCCGGCAAGGTGTTCATGGCCCATGACGAGCGGGTGCTCAACGCGGTTCTCGTCGAGACCGCCGACGAGGCGCCGGGCGAGTCGCGGATCGCGCTGGATCGGCAGCTCGAGTTCGTGCGGGGGCATGGTTGGCTGCTGACCGAGGAGGAACGCGAGGCAGGCCTCAACTCACTGGCCGCGCCCGTGTTCGACGCGAGCGGCACCATCGTGGCGGCCATCGCGGTCGGCGGCCCCTCGTCCCGCCTCGACCGAGCGGCCGCCGAGGAATTCGGTCCGCTCGTCGCCGACGCCGCGCGGAGTCTGTCGCGCCGCCTCGGCTATGACGGTGCCCCGGCCGGGCGGGCGCCGGGCACCACGAGCGAGGCGACGGCGTAACGATGACCACCCTGCTGGACAAGATCTGGGACGCCCACGTGGTGCACTGCGGCGCCGCGGGAAGCAGCGATCTGCTCTACGTCGACTTCCACCTGCTCCACGAAGGCTCCAGCCCGCAGGCGTTCGAGGGCCTGCGCCTGGCCGGACGCACGGTCCGCCGGCCCGACCTCGCACTCGCCACCGAGGACCACGTCGTTCCCACCCGCGGCCTGCTGGGGCAGACCGGTGTGGCAGTGACGATGGTGGAGGCACTGCGGCGCAATTGCGCGGAGTTCGGAATCCCGCTGCACCGATCGGGCACGGACGGCCAGGGCATCGTGCATGTGATCGGACCCGAGCTCGGCATCACCCAGCCCGGCCGCATCATCCTGTGCGGCGACAGCCACACGAGTACGCACGGCGCGTTCGGTGCGCTCGCGTTCGGCATCGGCACCAGCCAGGTCGAGCACGTGCTGGCGACGCAGACTGTCGCGTTCGCCAAGCCTCGTGCCATGGCCGTGACGCTGCACGGCGCGCTGCCGGCCGGCGTCTCGGCGAAGGACGTGGCACTGGCCGTCATCGGCCGGATCGGCACCGGGGGCGCGCAAGGCCATGTGATCGAGTACCGCGGACCCGCCGTCGAGGCGATGTCCATGGAGTCGCGGCTGACGCTGTGCAACATGTCGATCGAGGCGGGTGCGAAGGCCGGCATGATCGCTCCCGACGACGTGACCGTCGACTACTTCCGCGGCAGGCCGTACGCACCGACGGGGCGCGCCTGGGACGATGCCGTCGCATCGTGGAAGTCGCTGCGCAGCGACGACGACGCCGAGTTCGACCGCAGCATCGACATCGATGTGACGACCTTGTCGCCGTTCGTCAGCTGGGGCACGAACCCGAGCCAGGTCGTCGAGTTCGAGGGCCGCCAGGGCCGGGGCGGCCGTACGCACCTGGTCTCACCCACCACCGCGGCCGCAACGGCGGTGACCGGCCGCCTCACCGCGCCGTCGAACCTGGGAACCCGATGAAACCGATTACCTCGATCACCGGTCGTGCGGTGGCGATCCGTCGTACGAACATCGACACCGACCAGATCATCGCCGCCCGACACTGCCTGCGGACGACTCGGACGGGCTTCGCCGAGCACCTCTTCGCCGCGTGGCGGGCAGAGCCGGGTTTCCCGCTGGCCGATCCGGCCCATGCCGGAGCGACGATTCTGCTCGCGGGTGCGGACTTCGGTTCCGGCTCCTCGCGCGAGCATGCCGTCTGGGCACTGCAGGACCACGGTTTCGCAGTCGTCATCGCCACCCGCTTCGGTGACATCTTCGCCGACAACGCTGTCCGGTCCGGACTCGTTCCCGCCGTGCTGGCGGACGACGAGGTAAGCGGCCTGATGGACACCGTCGAGGCCGACCCGGCGTTGCCCGTCACCGTGGACCTCGTGTCGCTGACCGTCCGCGCGGCCGGGATCGAAGTCCCGATCCGGATGGACGCCGACACCCGGCAGCGGTTCCTGGACGGGCACGACGGCATCGACGTGACCCTCCGGCACGAGGCGGCCATCCGCGCGTACGAGCTCACGCACGTCCCCATTGCCAGGGCGTCGTGCCTACCAGAGAGGTGACCTCCATGACGACTGCACCTGCCGAACTGCGCAGGCTCTTGTCCGAGCCGGGCATGGTCCGCGCGCCCGGTGTCTATGACGGGATCGGTGCCCATCTCGTACGGCGGGCGGGCTTCCCGGTCGCCTATCTGACCGGCGCCGGGGCAGTGGCCGCCGGCTACGGACTGCCCGACATCGGTCTGGCCACCGCGACGGAGATGGCCGACCGTGCGGAAGTCGTGGTCGAGGCGAGCGGGCTCCCAGTGATCGCGGACGCCGACACCGGCTACGGCAACCCGATGCACGTCGTGCGGACGGTGCGGGCCTACGAGCGCGCCGGTGTCGCGGCGATCCAGCTCGAGGACCAGGACTTCCCGAAGCGCTGCGGGCATCTCACCGACAAGTCCGTCATCAGCGCGGACGACTTCGTCCGCAAGCTCGCCGCCGCCCTCGAAGCCAGGGAGAACGACACCGTCGTCATCGCCCGCACCGACGCGCGCGGACCGGAGGGACTGGACGAGGCCATCACCCGTGCCCACCGTTACGCGGCCGAGGGCGCCGACATGATCTTCGTCGAGGCTCCCCAATCGGTGGAGGAGATCGAACGCATCGCCGCCGAGGTCCAGGCCCCGCTGGTGTTCAACGTCGTCCCCGCGGGGCGGACACCCGCCGTCCCCGATGCGGACCTGGAGAAGCTCGGCTTCCGTATGGCGATCTACCCGGGGGCGCTGCTCCAACCCGTCACGGCCGCGATGGCCGCCGCGCTGGTCGAGCTGGGTGGCGAGGATCCCCACCTCGGGGAGGGCCCGCTCGGCATATTCCGTGCGGTCGGGTTCGACGACTGGGCCGCGCTCGGCGAACGCTACCGCTGATCCGCTGCGACCACCGAAGGAGACCGTATGGGCATGACCATGGTCGAGAAGATTCTGGCCCGCGCCTCGGGCAGACTCGCGGTACAAGCCGGCGACACCGTGGTCGCCAAGGTCGACATGAACATCTTGATCGACCTCATGTTCACCCAGTGGCCCGATCCGCTGAGCATCGCCGATGCGGAGCGGACGGCCGTCATCCTGGACCACGCAGTCCCGGCTCCCAGCGTTGTGGACGCGAACGCGGCGGTACTCGCCCGTGAGTTCGCCGCGCGGTTCGGGATCGAGAGGTTCTTCGACGTCGGCCGGCACGGCATCTGCCACCAGGTGATCGCCGAGAACGCTCTCGCCCTCCCCGGGCAGGTGCTGACCTGCACGGACTCCCACACCTGCGCCGGCGGCGCCTACAACAACGCCGCACGCGGGCTGGGACCCGTCGAGATCATCTCGATCCTGTGCACCGGGGAGACCTGGTACAGCGTGGCGCCGACGATCCGCTATGAGCTCACCGGCGCGCCCGCTCCCGGGGTCACCGGCAAGGACGTCTTCCTTCACCTCGCCGGGACCTGGGGAGACGCGACGAACCACACGCTGGAGTTCGGTGGGCCGGGGCTCGCCTCGCTGCCGATGAACGACCGTCGGACCATCGCCACCCAAGGTGCGGAGGTTTCCGCCGACTTCAGCGTCTTCGAGTTCGACGAGCACTGCGCCGCCTACCTGGCCGAGCACGGGGCCCCGGACTCGTTCACCCCCGCCGCCCCGGACCCGGACGCCGCGTACGTCGCCACCCGCACGATCGACCTCGGCGCCCTCGTGCCGTACGTCGCACGCCCGGGCAAGGTCAGCGAGAACGCGCTTCCCATCCCCGAGATCGAGGATCGTGCGGTGCAGCAGTGCTTCATCGGCTCCTGTGCCAACGGCCAGCTCGAGGACCTGCGCATCGCCGCCGAGATCCTCGGCGGCCGTCAGGTCGCGCGGGACGTCCGGCTGATCGTCACACCCGCCTCGCAGCAGGTCTACCGGGACGCCGTCCGCCTCGGGTACGTCCAGGCCCTCGCAGATGCCGGGGCCGTGGTCACGAACTCCACGTGCGGCGCCTGCTTCGGCTACCACATGGGGGTCCTCGGCGCGGGCGAGGTCTGTCTGACCTCCAGCACCCGCAACTTCCGCGGCCGAATGGGCAGTCCGGACGCCGAGATCTACATGGCCTCCACCGCGACCGTGGCCAGCTCCGCCGTGATCGGACGCATCACCGACCCGAGGAAGGCCCTGGGATGAGCCACACGATCACCGGCCGGACCTGGGTGATCGGGGACAGCGTCGACACCGACGCCCTGTACCCCGGTTTCGCGATGCGCCTGCCCGTCCCCGAGGCGGCGACACATGTGCTCTACGACCTGCGTCCCGGCTGGTCCGCGCAGGTCCGCCCCGGCGACATCCTGGTGGCAGGCCGCAACTTCGGCATCGGCTCGAGCCGTCAGGTGGCGGCGTTGCTGCGCCATCTCGGCATCACCGCACTCGTCGCCGAGGACTTCAACTCCCTCTTCCACCGCAACGCGATCAACCACGGCCTTCCCGCCGTCACCGTACCCGGCGTCAGCAACCTGGTCACCGAGGGAGACGTCATCACCCTCGACCTGGAAGCCGGCCTGCTCCGAAAGGCAGACACCGAGCTCGCCTTCAGCCCGGTCCCGCCGATGATGCTGGAGATCCTCGACGCCGGCGGGCTGCTTCCCCGCCTCGTCGCCGCCGGCTATCTCGCCGACCCGTCCGGAAAGGGCTGACCGTGAACCTGGCCATCAACCTGGTCGCGTCCGCCCGCTCGCAGCCCCGGCACCCGGCGATCAAACTGGACGGCCACGTCCTGGATTACGCCGCGCTGCACGCGTCCGCCGCAGCCGTGGCCGGTGACTTGCGCGAACGCGGTGTGGAGCCGGGCGACCGGGTCGGCCTGGTGCTGCCGAACGTGCCCGCCTTCCCGATCGTGTTCTACGGTGCGCTGTTCGCCGGCGCGGTCGTGGTCCCGATGAACCCGCTGCTCAAGACACGCGAAGTCGAGTACTACCTGGGCGACTCGGGCATGAAGGTCGTCTACGGCTGGGACGGCTCTGGGGACGTCGTGCCCGAGGCGGCCAAGGCCGTGGGGATCACCGGGATCGTCGTCCCGGCGACCGGCCCCACCGAGCTGAGCGGCACCCCGATCGAGGAGCCGGTCGAGCGCGCGGACAACGACACCGCCGTCATCCTCTACACCTCCGGCACCACCGGGCAGCCCAAGGGCGCGGAGCTCACCCACCACAACCTTTCCTCCAGCGCGGCGACCATGGCCGAGACACTGATCGAACTCGGCCCGGACGACGTGATCATGGGCTGCTTGCCCCTGTTCCACGTCTTCGGTCTCACCTGTGGGCTCAACGCCGCGGTCCACTCGGGAGTCACGCTGACGCTGATTCCGCGGTTCGATCCGGCCAAGGCGCTGGAGGTGGTGTCCCGTGACCAGGTGACCGTGTTCGAGGGTGTGCCCACCATGTACGCGGCGATGCTGAACTGCCCCGATGCGGCGAATGCCGATATGTCCTCGCTGCGCACCTGCGTCACCGGGGGCTCCGCGATGCCCGTGGAGATCTTGCGCAGCTTCGAGTCCCGGTTCGGCTGCGAGGTCTTCGAGGGCTACGGCCTGTCGGAGACCTCGCCGGTCGCGTCGTTCAACCAGCCCGGCCATGAGCGCAAGGCAGGCACCATCGGCTTCCCGGTACGCGGTTGCGAGATGCGCCTGGTCAACGACGACGGCGAGGACGTCCCGGTCGGCGAGTCCGGGGAGATCGCCATCCGCGGCGAAAACGTCATGAAGGGCTACTGGAACCGCCCCGAGGCCACCGCCGAAGCGATACCGGACGGTTGGTTCCGCAGCGGCGACATCGCCACCAAGGACGCGGACGGCTACTACACCATCGTCGACCGCAAGAAGGATCTGATCATCCGCGGCGGCTACAACGTCTACCCCCGCGAGGTCGAGGAAACCCTCTACCAGCACCCCGCCGTGGCCGAGGCCGCGGTGATCGGGATCAAGCATCCCGAGCTCGGTGAGGAGATCGGCGCCGCGGTGGCCCTCAAACCGGGCGCCGAGGCGGACCCGGAGGAGCTCAAGAACTTCGTCCGGGACCGTCTCGCGGCGTACAAGTACCCCCGTTCGGTCTGGCTTGTCGACACCCTCCCGAAGGGATCCACTGGCAAGATCCTCCGCCGCAAGGTTGAACCCGCAGACTGACAGAAGGTGACGGGTTCCTGGAATCCTGGCGGAGGCGGAGCAGGGACCCGCTGGACTTCCGAGTTTGATTACCGGTAGTTCGTTAAATCCGGTGGTGGTGTGGGTTGACGGCCGGTCGGGTTGGTCGTAGGCCGGTGGTAGGAGTCAACTGCCTTGCTGGGGGCTGAAGATGACCG